>JAAFHS010000069.1 GCA_013298485.1 Rhodobacterales bacterium | reverse complement strand
TCCTTGCCATTGACACGGTCATCGGCCCAGACACAGACCCCGCCCTGACCGCCACCCCTGCCGACCTCGCCTATGTGATCTACACCTCCGGCTCCACCGGCAGGCCGAAGGGCGTGATGGTCGAACACCGCAATGTCATCAACTTTTTCGCCGGGATGGACGTGCGCATCGGTACCACGCCCGGCGTATGGATGGCCGTGACCAGCCTGTCCTTCGACATTTCCGTGCTGGAATTGTTCTGGACCCTGACGCGCGGTTTCAAGGTCATCATCACCACGGATGAAAACCGCGCCTTGGTGTCCAACGGCCCCGGTCAGGGCGGCATGGATTTCTCGCTTTATTACTGGGGCAATGATGATGGCGTCGGGGCCGCGAAATACGATCTGCTGCTCGCCGGGGCCAAATTCGCCGATGCCAACGGCTTCACCGCCGTCTGGACGCCCGAGCGTCATTTCCACGCCTTTGGCGGCCCCTATCCCAACCCGTCCGTCACCGGGGCCGCCGTGGCGGCAGTCACGAAAAACATCGGCGTGCGGGCCGGGTCCTGCGTCGCCCCCCTGCACCATCCTGCGCGCATTGCCGAGGAATGGGCGGTGATCGACAACCTGACAAACGGGCGCGCGGGCATCGCCTTTGCCGCAGGCTGGCAGCCCGACGATTTCGTCCTGCGCCCGGAAAACACGCCACCCGCCAACAAACTGGCGCTGTTGAACAGCATTGATCAGGTCCGCCGCCTGTGGCGCGGCGAGGCTGTGGATTTCCCGACCGCGACGGGCACTTTTGCCGTGACCACCCAACCCCGCCCGGTGTCGAAAGACCTGCCCGTCTGGGTCACCACTGCAGGCAACCCCGAGACATGGCGCGAGGCGGGCGGTCTGGGCGCGAATGTCCTGACCCATCTGCTGGGCCAGTCGGTGGATGAGGTCGCGGCCAAGATCAAGATCTACCACGCCGCCCTGCAGGCCGCTGGCCATGATCCCGCGCACCACGCCGTGACCCTGCTGCTGCACACCTATATCGCGCCCACGCGCGATGCGGCACGCGATGTGGCCCGCGAACCGATGAAGGCCTACCTGCGCGCCGCCGCGGGCCTGATCAAGACCTATGCCTGGGCCTTTCCCGCCTTCAAGAAGCCGCAGGGTGTCACCAACCCTGCGGATATCGATCTTGCCGCCCTCGCGTCCGACGAACTCGACGCCATCCTCGATTTCGCCTTTCAGCGTTACTTCGACGACTCCGGCCTCTTCGGCACCGTGGACGATGCCCTGGCCCGCGTGGCACAGCTGAAGGCGATTGGCGTGACCGAGGTTGCCTGTCTGATCGACTACGGCATTGCGCCTGCAACCGTCCTTGATGGCTTGCGCCCGCTGGCCCAGGTTGTCCGCGCCGCCAACCCCCTGCAGGATGACTATTCCATCGCGGCCCAGATCATCCGCCACAAGGCCAGCCACCTGCAATGCACGCCGTCCATGGCCCGCATGCTGGTGATGAACGATGACAGCCGCACGGCGCTTGCCCACCTGCAAACCCTGCTGATCGGCGGCGAGGCGTTGCCGGGTGCCCTGGTCACCGACCTGCGCGCGGCGACGGATGCACGCATCCTCAACATGTATGGCCCCACCGAAACCACCATCTGGTCATGCGTCGAAGATGTGGGTACCCCCGAACCCACCAGCAATATCGGCACGCCCATCGCCAATACCCAGACCTACGTCCTTGACGCCACCCTGTCCCCGGTTCCCGACGGCACCGAAGGCGAGCTGTGGATCGGCGGTGACGGTGTCGCGCGCGGCTATTGGCAGCGTGCCGATCTGACGGCCGACCGTTTTCAGCCCGATCCCTTCGTCACGCCTGACCGTGCCTGCCCCTGGGGGGCCCGCATGTACCGCACCGGCGATCTGGTCCGCCGCCGCGCAGATGGCCGCAACGACTTTCTGGGCCGCACCGATCATCAGGTCAAACTGCGCGGCTACCGGATCGAACTGGGCGAGATCGAGGCGGTGCTTGATGCCCATGCGGGCGTGACCCAGGCCATCGTGCTGGCGCGGGAAGATACCCCCGGCGATCTGCGTCTTGTGGCCTATCATACTGGCACCGCATCCGAACCCGCCCTGCGTGATGCCGCAGCCCGCTTGCCCGATCACATGCGCCCCACGCATTACGTCCACCTGCCCGCCTTCCCCCTGACCCCCAACCGCAAGGTTGACCGCAACGCGCTGCCCGCGCCACAAGCCACCCGTCCCACGCCGCCGCCAGCGGTCGCAGGCCCGCCCATCCAGGGTGCCGCCGCCAAGATCGCCGTCATCTGGCAACGCATCCTGGGCGTGCCCCATGTCGGCGCGCAGGATAACTTCTTTGCCCTTGGCGGCCATTCCCTGCTGGCCGTGCAGGCGCACCGCGACATCAAGGCCGCGCTGGGCACGACCCGCCTGACTATCACCGACATCTTCCGCTTTCCCACGCTTGACGCCCTCGCCCGCCACCTTGGCGACACGCCCGCGCCCGTGCCTGTCGAAAACACCCGCGCCGATTCCCGCCTGGATGCGATGGCGCGCAGGCGCGCCATGCGCGCGGCCCGCAGTGATGCCTGATCTGACCCGCGCCCTGCGCGCCCTGCTGCCATCGGCGGTGGGTCTGGGCCAGACCGATCCGCAGGGCCGCTATCCCGATCTCGGCCCGCCCGGGGCCTCGCCTGTGCGCCGCGCCGAATTCGCCGCCGGCCGCGCCGCCGCCACCATCGCGATGCGCGCCATCGGATGGCCGGATGCGCCGATCCCGATGGGGGATGACCGCGCGCCTGTCTGGCCAGCGGGCCTGACCGGCAGCATCAGCCACACCCGCACCGTCTGTCTTGCGATTGTCGCCCCGGTTCACGCCGCCTCCGCCCTTGGCCTTGATATCGAACCCGAACATGCCCTGTCCCCCGATCTGTGGGATGAGGTCTGCCTGCCCGCCGAACGCCGGCTCATCGCCACCGCCCCCGATCCCGCCGCCATGGCAACCCTGATCTTCTGTGCCAAAGAGGCGGTCTACAAGGCGCAGTACCCCTGGACGCGGCAGATGTTCGGCTTTGACCGGCTGGCTGTTGTCATAGGGGCGGATCATTTCGCGGCCACTTTCCTGGCACCAACCGGCACGATCCCCGCGGGCACCGTCTGGACTGGGCGGCATCTCTGTGCCGACCAGCACCGGATCGCGGTCGTCCACCGCCCCTGATGCGCAACATCCGGGTCGCAGGGCCGCCCCGGACCCCCTATGTTGGCATCAAGGAGACCGCCATGACCGACCAGAGCCCCGCCTACCACTACAGCGTCATCGGGCGCGCCATCCGCCTGATTGATGAAGGCGGCCCCGGCCTGACGCTGGATGACCTTGCGGCGCGGATGAACATGTCCGCCCATCACTTTCAGCGCGTCTTTTCGCAATGGGTGGGTGTCTCGCCCAAGCGCTATCAGCAATATCTGACGCTGGATCATGCCAAACAGATGCTGGCGGACCGCGCCACCGTGCTCGACACCGCCATCACCACCGGCCTGTCTGGCGCGGGCCGTCTGCATGATCTTTTCGTCACGTGGGAGGCGATGACACCCGGCGATTATGCCAGGGGTGGCGAAGGCCTGACGATCTTCTGGGGCTGGTTCGACAGCCCGTTCGGCCCGGCGGCGGTGATGGGCACGGCCAAGGGCATCTGCGGCATCGGCTTTGCCGCCGAAACCGGGGCCGAGGCCACGCTTTCAGAACTGATCGGCCGCTGGCCGAAAGCGAGCTTTGTCGAAGACCCGATGATGCTGCGCCCCTGGGTGCTGTCGGCGTTCGGTGCCGGTATGCCCGAGGCCACGCCGATCTATGCCATTGGCGCACCCTTCCAGATCAAGGTGTGGGAGGCGCTGCTGAACATCCCCACCGGCCATGTCACCACCTACGGCGATATCGCCTCGGCGATTGGTCATCCGCAGGCCAACCGGGCCGTGGGCACCGCCGTCGGGCGCAACCCGGTGGCCTTTCTGATCCCCTGTCACCGCGCCATCCGCAAGGGCGGGGGGATCGGGGGTTATCACTGGGGTCTGCCCGTCAAACGCGCCATGCTGGCGTGGGAGGCCGCGCGGGCCGAGGCATGATACACGGCTATTTGCCCGCACTCCAGCTGATCGAGGCATGCTTGCGCGTATAGAATTCGCCCATCAGGCCAAGAATGATGCAGATGACCAGAATCTTCATCGGATATTCGATATTCGTATAGCGCGGCTGATAGTTCAGAAAGACAAAGCCGCGCCCCTGGTCAATCGTGTGAAACAGCGGGTTCCAGTCAAAGAAATGCCGCGTCTTGGTCGGCATCTGGTTCACCAGAAACATCTTGCCCGACGCAATCATGTTCATCCGCGAATAGATGCTGGTCGCCACCCCGAAAAATTCAGGCTGCCAGGGCGTCGCCGCCTTGAAGATCATCCCGATGGCCACACCCGATCCCCAGGCCAGCAGAAACATCGCCATCATTCCCGCCGGATCGTGAATCGTGATCGGCGTAAAGGCCGCATGATAGACATAAAGCACCACGGCTGCCGACAGGGTCTGCAGATACAACTCGCTCAGCGCCGATGACGCAATCGACACGATGGTGTTCATCGGCGCATGCATCATCATGGCCGAAGTCGGGCCCTCGGCACGCGCGACCGCCCCGATCGCCTTGGTATGGGTCATGAACATGAAAATGCCCGACATGATGTAGAGCACGAAGTTCGCACCATGGATCGCATTGCGCATGATGCCCAGATAGGTGCCCATCACCCAGAACACGAGGATCAGCATCACGGTCTGCAGAATGTTCATCAGCAGCCCGACAACGGCGTTGCGATGGCCCTTGCGGACCGCGCGCACCGCCCCGTGAAAGATCAGCTCGAGCATCCCCAGGGCGGATGTTGCATTGCTGCGGGGCTTGTTGGCGGTGAACATCCGAAAACCTCTGACGGGGGTGCCGCCTTTTCTTGACAGGGAAATCTTGCCGTTCCCTTGATGCAGCATCATAAGGTCCCGCAGGCCACATTTCAACCGCATCGCAGCAAGGTGTAACCTATGGACTATCACGTTCTGATCCCCGTGATCCGCAGACTGGCGCTTGAGGCCGGGGATCGGATCATGGCGGTGTACAACGGCCCCGATTTCGAAGTGCGTGCCAAGGGCGATGCCAGCCCCGTGACAGAGGCTGACGAGGCCGCAGACGCGCTGATCTCGGCCGGCCTGCGCGCGGCCTTTCCGGATGTCACGCTGATCACTGAAGAACAGGCCGACAGCCATGCGTTGCAGGCCCGTACCTTTCTGATCGTGGACCCACTGGATGGCACCAAGGAATTCGTGCAGCGGCGCGGTGATTTCACCGTCAACATCGCCTATGTGCTGGACGGCGTGCCGGTGCGCGGCGTGGTCTATGCGCCCGCGCAGGGGCGGCTGTTCTACACCCAGGCCGACGGGACGGCGGTCGAGGAAACCGGGGATTTGGCCAAGGATGCGCCGGGTGCACTGCGGCGGATCGGCGTATCCGTGCCCGACAATGCCGCCCTGATGGTGGTCGCATCGAAAAGCCACCGCGATGCCGCGACCGATGATTACATCGCGCGCTATGCGTTGCGCGACATGACATCGGCGGGCAGCAGCCTGAAATTCTGCCTGGTGGCGACGGGTGAGGCGGATCTTTATCCGCGCCTTGGGCGCACGATGGAATGGGATACCGCCGCAGGCGACGCCGTGCTGCGCGGCGCGGGCGGGCATGTGGTGCGGTTTGATGACCACAGACCGCTCGCCTATGGCAAACCCGGTTGGGACAACCCGTTCTTCATTGCCCATGCACCCGGGGTCGTGCTGAAATGACCGTCCTGATCGCCATTCCCGCCCGCTATGCCAGCACGCGCTATCCGGGCAAGCCATTGGTTTCATTGCGTGGCCCGGATGGCGAGAAGACCCTGATCCGCCGCAGCTGGGAGGCGGCGATGGCCGTGCGTGGCGTGGACCGCGTGGTTGTGGCCACCGATGACGCGCGCATCCGTGACCATGCGGCAGGCTTCGGGGCCGAGGTCGTGATGACATCGCCCGATTGCCAGAACGGTACCGAACGCTGCGCCGAGGTGGCCCGGCATCTGCCCGGCTTCGATATCATCGTGAACCTGCAGGGCGACGCGCCCCTGACGCCCGCATGGTTTGTCGAAGACCTGGTCACAGGCCTGCGCGCCGACCGGGATGCCGATATCGCGACCCCCGTGCTGCGCTGCGACGGGCGGGCCGTGGCGGGGTTTCTGGCCGACCGCCGCGAAGGGCGCGTGGGTGGGACGACAGCCGTCTTTAGTGCAGGCGGGCGGGGCCTTTATTTCAGCAAGGAAGTCATCCCCTACACAGGCCGCACCTATGCTGATGATGCGGCGACACCCGTCTTTCACCATGTGGGCGTCTACGCCTATCGCCCCGCGGCCCTCGCGGCCTATCCGGGCTGGCCCACGGGCCCGCTGGAGACATTGGAGGGGTTGGAACAGTTACGGTTTCTGGAAAACGGGCGGCAGGTCCTCTGTGTCGAGGTGCAGGCACATGGGCGGCAATTCTGGGAGCTGAACAACCCCAGCGACGTGTCCCGGATCGAGGCGATGATGGCCGAAATGGGCTGAACCTGCGCAATCTGACGCAAATGCCCATCACTTCCACGATATCTGGTGCCAATCTGGCAACGTTTTTCAAGTTTTCCCCTATAATCGGACGCGCGTAAGTATCAATGGTGCGCAGCTTTGCCGATTTCGGATTCACATGCGGTGCGAAGCGGTTAGAATGGGCATAAAAGGGTGACAGGCAAGTGGCGGCAATCATGAAAATCAAGAAGATCAGCAAAGCTGTGTTTCCCGTGGCTGGCCTTGGCACGCGGTTTCTGCCCGCCACCAAGTCGATCCCGAAAGAAATCATGACGCTGGTCGACCGTCCGCTGATCCAATACGCGATTGACGAGGCGCGCGCGGCGGGCATCAAGGAGTTCATCTTCGTCACCTCGCGCGGGAAATCCGCGCTGGAGGATTACTTTGACAGCGCCCCCGAGCTTGAGGCGTCGCTGAAACGCGCGGGCAAGGACGCCCTGCTTGACGCCCTGCGCGAAACCAACATGGATTCGGGCGCCATCGCCTATCTGCGCCAGAACCGCCCCCTTGGCCTTGGCCATGCGGTGTGGTGCGCCCGCCGCCTGATCGGGAACGAACCCTTTGCCGTGCTGCTGCCCGATGACGTGATCGCCGCCGAAACCCCCTGCCTGCAGCAGATGGTAGAGGCTTATGCCCAAACCGGCGGCAACATGGTCGCCGCGATGGAAGTGTCGCCGGACAAGACGCCGCTTTACGGCGTTCTCGACGTGGCCGAAGATATGGGGGCCATCGTGCGCGCCAAAGGCATGGTCGAAAAACCCAAAGCCGATGATGCGCCGTCAAACCTTGCCGTGATCGGGCGCTATATCCTGACACCCAAGGTGCTGAACAACCTGAACCGCATGAAACAGGGCGCGGGCGGCGAGATTCAATTGACCGATGCCATTGCCGAAGAGGCGCAGGGCGACAGCAACGTCTATGGCTACCGTTTCCGCGGACAGCGCTATGATTGTGGATCAAAGGCCGGGTTCTTGCAGGCGACCGTCGCCTTCGGCCTTGCCCGGCCCGACCTGCGTGACGAATTCGGCGCCTACCTCAATGACATGATCGCCCTGCAGAAGGCGGCCCAATAGGGCCCGGCCCGGAAAGGTACCGGGTTGGGCCGCACTGCCGATGATCTGTGGATGGCTTACCAGCTGCGCTGGAAACGGCGGCGTTACCTGTTCCGGGCCTGGCGCAAATCGCGGCAATTGACGGCCGTGGCCGACCGTACCGCCAAAATCGCTGCGCAGGATATCCTGGCTGCCATGACCGTGCGCAACGAAATGCTGCGCCTGCCCTATTTTCTGGATCATCACCGCAAACTGGGCATCAGCCATTTCCTGATCGTCGACAACGCCAGCGATGACGGCACGCGTGACTGGCTGGCCGCCCAACCCGATGTCTCGCTGTGGTCAACGCCGCACAGCTACCGTCTGTCGCGCTTCGGGGTGGATTGGCTGACATGGCTGCAGATCCGCCATGCCCACGGGCATTGGTGCCTGACGCTGGATGCGGATGAGCTGTTCATCTATCCCTATTGGGAAACCCGCGATCTGCAGGCGCTGACAGGCTGGCTTGATGCCCAGCGCCAGCGCTCCTTTGCCGCCATGATGCTGGATCTGTACCCCGAAGGCACGCTTTCCGATGCCCCCTACCGCGCGGGGCAGGATCCGACCGATATCCTGGCCTGGTTCGATGCCGGCAATTACGGCATCACCCGGCAGGAACCCTTGGGCAATCTGTGGATTCAGGGCGGCGTGCGCGCCCGCGTCTTCTTTGGCGACGATCCGCGCCGCGCGCCCACATTGAACAAGACGCCGCTGGTGAAATGGGATCGCAGCTATGCCTATGTCAATTCCACCCACCAGATTCTGCCCCCCGCGCTGAACAGAACCTACGGCACCTGTGGCGAAGAACGCACAAGCGGTATCCTGCTGCACACCAAATTCCTGCATGTCGTGGTCGACAAATCAGCCGAGGAAAAGGTCCGGGCCGAGCATTTCAACAACTCTGCGCTGTATGAAGACTATTATGACGGCCTGATTGCCAATCCCCGGTTGTGGTGCGCGCGCTCGCACCGCTATGCCGGATGGCAGCAGTTGGAGGCCCTTGGCCTGATGTCGCGGGGGGGCTGGATATGATCCATAGCCCAAAAGGTTTACTTGCGCGTCAACTCTCCGTATTTTTGCAAACACTGGGCGAAAACCCCGGCAATACTTCGTCAAGGA
>JAAFHS010000068.1:5505-8930 GCA_013298485.1 Rhodobacterales bacterium | reverse complement strand
CCGTCGCCAGATCATCCGCGCTGATGCCCAGATCGGCCT
This sequence comes from Rhodobacterales bacterium, assembly GCA_013298485.1. GTDB lineage: Bacteria > Pseudomonadota > Alphaproteobacteria > Rhodobacterales > Rhodobacteraceae > JAAFHS01. The sequence goes on along the minus strand of JAAFHS010000068.1, from coordinate 8,891 downwards.
TCAGAACCGGGCTCAGCACCGCCAGAAACGCGCGGTAGAACTGCGACAGCATATAGGCCAGCGTCAGGCTGAAAATCCCGATTTTCAAGGCCTATGCCACCTGCGGCGTCATGCTGCGTTCCCGGATCGGCAGATGGATGAGCGCGGAGAACGCGCCCACACCGATGCCGATCCACCAGACCAAGTCATACCCGCCCGTCAGGTCATACATCCGCCCGCCGAGCCAGATGCCCAGAAAACTGCCGATCTGGTGGCTTAGGAAAACAAAGCCGTAAAGCGTGCCCATATACCGCAGCCCGTAAATATGCGCGACGAGCCCACTGGTCAGCGGCACGGTCGCCAACCACAGCGCCCCCATCACAAGGCTGAACAGCAGCACGGTCGTGGGCGTCATCGGCAGCATGATGAACAGGATGCTCGCCACCGTCCGCAGCACATAAATGCCCGACAGCAAGTATTTCTTGGCATATGTTTTCCCCAACCACCCCGCCGCGATGCTGCCCCCGATGTTTGCCAACCCGATCACCGAAATCGCAACCGCACCCAGTGCCGATGTCGTCTTGATCCCCATTGCGGCCAGTGGCCCCGTCGGGTCAATCGCGCCGCAAACCTCGGTCACGAATGCCGGAAAATGCGCCGTAATGAACCCCAACTGATACCCGCACGAGAAAAAGCCAAGTGCGATCATCACGAAAGACGGGTCCTGAAACGCCCGCAGCATCACGGTGCGCATGGTTTCCTCGATCTCGGCCTTGGTCGCCACGACGGGTGCCCGCAGGAAGGGCAGGGCGAACAGCACCATCAGGATCATCACCGCAAACACCAGGAACACGCTTTGCCACGGCATCACTGCCAACAGATATTCCGCCAATGGCGCGCCCAGAACCTGCCCCAGCGATCCCGCCCCGGTCGCAATCCCCAAGGCAAGGCTGCGGTTTTCCGCACTCGCCGCACGCCCCACGACGGCGAGGATCACGCCAAACCCCGCCCCTGCGATGCCAAAACCCACGAAAACCTCAAGCAACTGAATCTGCAATGGCGTCACCGCCATGCTCGACAGCACCAGACCCAAGGCATACATCACCGCACCCATTGCCACCGCCTTACGGTCGCCAAACCGTTCCGCAATCGCGCTGAAGATCGGCGCGCCAATTCCCCAGGCGATGTTCTGAATGGCAATCGCCATCGAAAACTCCGCCCGCGGCCAGCCAAACTCGGCTGCAATCGGGATCTGGAACAACCCGAAACTCGACCGGATGCCGAAGGACAGGATCAGAATGATCGTGCCTGCAATCAGAACCGGGGTCAGAAGGGGGGCTTTGGTCATGGGCACGCTCCAATGCAGGTGCGCAACGTGATCCTGCCCGCAGGCAGGGTCAACGGCAAAAATGTAACGCGTACAATCACCCTTCCGCTTGGCCCGCACCCCGCTATGGTTGCATCAGGCAGGATGGGGCAGCAGATGCAGGAATGGTGGCGCGGGTCGGTGACGTATCAGGTCTATCCCCGCTCATTTCAGGACAGCAATGGTGACGGGATCGGCGATCTGCCGGGCATCACGCAGCGTCTGGGCCATATCGCAGACCTTGGCGTGGATGCCGTCTGGCTCTCGCCCTTCTTCCGCTCGCCCATGGCTGATATGGGCTATGATGTCTCGGATTACACCGATGTCGACCCCGTGTTCGGCACGCTGGCCGATTTTGATGCCCTGCTTGCGCGCGCGCATGACCTTGGCCTCAAAGTCATCATTGATCAGGTGCTCAGCCATTCCGCCGCAGCCCATCCCGCGTTTGCCGAAAGCCGTGCCAGCCGCGACAATCCGAAATCCGACTGGTATGTCTGGGCCGATCCCCGCCCTGATGGCAGCCCGCCCAACAACTGGCTTTCCGTCTTTGGCGGCACCGCATGGCAATGGGATGCGCGGCGCAAGCAATATTATTTTCACAACTTCCTGACCAGCCAGCCCGATTTCAACTTTCACAACCCCGCTGTGCAGGACTGGCACCTGGATAACCTGCGCTTCTGGCTTGATCGCGGGGTCGACGGGTTCCGCTTTGACACCGTGAACTACTTTTTCCATGACCCGTTGCTGCGGGACAACGCCGCCGACGACCGGGTGAAAACGCAGGCCGAAGGCAACCCTTACGGCATGCAGTATCACCAGTTCGACAAGAACCAGCCCGAAAACCTGGCCTGGCTCGAACGCATCCGCGCGCTGCTGGATCAGTACCACGCCCGCGCCTCGGTGGGTGAGGTGGGCGAAAGCCACCACGCGATCCGGATGATGGGCGAATACACCGCGCGCGGGCGGCTGCACCAATGCTATTCCTTCGAACTGATGGGCAATGACTACACCCCTGCCTTCTTTCGCGGGAAGGTGGAGGAGTTCTTTACCGGCGCCCCTGATGGCTGGCCGATGTGGGCGTTTTCCAACCACGATGTGATCCGCCACGCGGGCCGCTGGGCCAGACATGGGGCCACGACGGAATTGCTGGCCAAACAGGCCTGCGCCCTCTTGCTCTCCTTGCAAGGCTCGATCTGCCTCTGGCAGGGAGAGGAGTTGGGCCAGACCGATACCGCGCTTGATTTTGCAGAGCTGACCGATCCCCAAGGCATCGCCTTCTGGCCCGAACCCATGGGCCGCGACGGCACGCGCACGCCGATGGTCTGGGATGCGTCCGCCCATGGCGGCTTTACCACGGGCACGCCGTGGCTGCCGGTCAAACCGCCTCAGCACGCGCGCCATGTCGCGGGGCAGGCGGGTGTGGCCGGGTCCGTTCTGGAAACCTATCGCCAGATGCTCAGCTTCCGGCGCAGTGCGACGGCCCTGCAAACCGGGGCAACCCGGTTCCACGATACGCCCGACCCGGTACTGATGTTCGATCGCACCCTTGACGGCGAAAGCATCACCTGCGCCTTCAACCTGTCCCCCGTGACCCGGACGGTCACCGTTCGGGGGGTCGGGAGCCCGGTCGGGCCGTCGCTGCACGGGATGCTGGAGGGCGACCGCCTGACCCTCGGCCCGAACGCGGCGGTGTTCCTGCCGGTGGTGGGTGAGGTATCGGTCGGGAATTGAGCGTCCCATGATGGGACGCAGGTTCGTGCAAGAAAAATCAATGGTTTACGGGATTGTGTTCAGGAAGAACTAAGGTTTGACGATGTTTTGGGGTGATTTGTTCGCCTTAGCGACGGTTACAGTAAAAGCGAAAGCTGGGTTGGCTCGGGTGCTTGGATGATCCCCGACAACAGCCACTTCCGGAACATGCGAACTCGATGGGTGCCCATCGCAAACACAAGCCCCTTGGCGGGTAGTTCGTCGCCCCATTTTTGGCGCATCATCTTGAGAGTATCTTGTTCGCCATACTTAGATCTCCATTTCAGGAAAG
>JAAFHS010000068.1:0-5495 GCA_013298485.1 Rhodobacterales bacterium | reverse complement strand
TCAGGAAAGTCTGCTCAGTTTCCCAGTCGATACAGGTGTGCGTTCGGCGTTGACCAGAATGATCGAAGCGGTAATGGAAGCTGAATGGTGGGGGCTCTTTGGCGATCATACTCGCTGCAAATAAGTCAACCTGATTGATCAACTCGGCCCGTCGGCGTATTGATTTTGCGATTTCTTGGTCGGTCAGTGTTCGCACTAAGAATTCAAGGTTCCTTGGTCGGATGAGGGCCAGAGAGCGCCCCTCATTCATCTCTGTCTCCAAGGATGGTACAACCGCCCGCGCGGCGACCTCGGACCGTTCTTTTCCTGTAACTTTTGAAACAATTTCGAGACTTAAGGGATCAATCCGTTTGCTTTCGACGCGAACATCATCGTTTGGCTTGCGCCACCTCACGCGAATTCTGTCCCAGCGAGAGAATTTCTGGCTTGGCGTCAGATCACGAAAGGGGACGGGGTAGAGCCGATGCCAGTGTCCGTATGCATCAACACCGGCCACGCAAACCGTCTCACCATGCTTTTGCCCAATCTCGGGCGCAGCCTTGATCAAAACGACGATTTCGACTTCGCCTTCATGCGCTGCAGCGACGCTCAGTGTTTTCTTCAATCTAGACCTTCAAGTGTTTAACAACGCCCCCGGTGAGGATTGCAAGCTCGTCGGCCACAATTGCTCGATGGCAACACTCGTGGTCGCGTTCGAAGCAAGTTAGACACACGTTCTTGCCTGCAATGTCTGACGCAAGCGTAGACAAAGCAGTACGGGCACTATCTGTGGTCATGTGTGTTGAGAAAATCTTAACGAACAACGTGTGCTGACCAGCTCTAGCTGCATCACGACCCTCCTTTGGATCGCCTAGCGCCTGCACGTGGACATACTCTATGCCTGCCAACTGTACCGCCTCGGCCAGCGCCTTTTTCGAAAAGCCCTTCTTCCGTGAGATCGGCCGCTCGCGAACATCAACCAATATCTCGACCTTGGCGAGACGCAACCGCTGGACGTAATCATGAAGCTCCGACTTCTCATACCCGACTGTATGGATTGTCGTTTCGATTGAAGCTTGAGAGAAGTCTCGCATGGCTGCCTCCAAAATTTTCTTGATTGACGATAGCATAGTCTGATCCGCGGATCGCCGGTACAGGAAAATAAACCGTCCTTGATTGCTATTCACTTAAGGCGGGCATTTGCATACCCATCCCTCTGAACCACCCTCTCCACCTAACCCATCACATCATCCATCAGCCCGCCGCCCCTTGCCGCGAACCTGCAGAACCGCAGGCTCCATCCGTTGCAATGGCAGAGAGTGGGGGCTAGCCCCGCCCTACAACTCATGCCAATGCACACCCGCAGGCGGGATCGTGACGCCGCCCCATTCGACCGGTACGGCGTTGTAGTTGAACCAGAACCGGTGCGTCCCCGTATCGCGCCGCCGCAAGCCTTCGGGCAGCGGGTCGGGGTCGATGCCCACGCTCTGCGCGGCCTCTGACACGATCCGGTCGAGCGTTGCATCATCCGGCCAGCCCGCCAGATAGTGGATGTCCCCCGCCCGGACCAGTGCGGGCCAGCCGTCCGTCGTCGTCTCCACCACCGCGGCCCCGCCTTCCAGCTTTTCGCGCCAATGCAGGAACTGCCCGCCTTGCGCCAAGGGCACCGGCACATCGGGCGGCAGGCTTTCCACCCGCGCGACCACCACATCCAGACCCGGCAGGTTGGGGGGCAAGGGCAGGGGTGTGGCAAATTCAGGCGTCTTGGAGTTTGTGCGCGGCCCGATCAGAGCCGCGCCCTTATAGGCCGCCAGCGCCGCCAGAAACGGCGCGGACAACGTCGCCACACCGGGGGCCAGCACCATCTTGTAAGCGGTCAGATCGCCGGTATCCGGTGGCAGGATATCCACGTTCATCCCCAGCCGCCGCAGGCAGCGGTAGAAGTGGAACACCAGCCGGAAATAGCTGAAATCGCGCCCCTGCGGCTGTGTTTGCCAGGCCCAGGCCGACGCATAGTCAAACACCAGCGCCACATCCGCCCGCGCCGTGCCCACATCCGGCATCGCCGCCAGTTCCCGCGCCACCACCCCCGCCTCATCAAATGCCTGCGCGGGTGCCGAATCTGGCCGCAACAGCCCTGCATGCATCTGCTCCTGCGCGAACGGGGCCTGCCGCCAACGGAAATAGCACACGGCCTCGGCCCCATGCGCAAACGCCTCCCACGCCCAAAGGCGGGCCATGCCGGGCAGGGGGTCTGCGTTCCATGGGGCCCAGTTCACGGGGCCGGGTTGCTGTTCCATGATCCACCAGCGGCCGCGCCCGACGGCGCGGTAGAGATCATGGTGGAACGCCTGGAAATCCGGATCGCCCTGCCGCACGAAACGCTGCTTGTGCTCCGCTGGCATCTCCAGCCGGTCAGACAGAAAGCCCAGGGGATAGCTGTCCCATGACGCGATATCGAGGTCAGCCCCGGTGCCGAAATGGTCGAAATCCGTGATATTGCCCATATAGTTATGCGCAATCGGTGCGGCAGAATGCCTGCGGATGATATCCGTCTGCACCTTGTTGAAACTGACCACCTCATCGCTCGCAAACCGCCGGAACGCCATCACATGCGCAGGATTGGCCTCCGTCACCGTCAGGTTCGGCAGGCCGATGTCATCAAAGCCTGCGTAGTCCATCGACCAGAACACATTGCCCCAGGCGCGGTTCAACGCCTCTGGGCTTTGATAGCGCTGCGCGCACCAGTCGCGGAACGCATCCCGCGCCGCATCCGAATAGGACAGCACCGTATCATGGCAGGCATATTCATTATCCGTCTGCCACGCCGCCACATGCGGGTTGCGCCCATAGCGCTCCGCCATCGCCCCCACGATCTTCGCGCATTCGCCGCGATATCCCCGGTGGCTGAAATCGTAATGCCTGCGCGACCCGAACCCGCGCACCCGGCCCTGCGCATCCACGGCCAGCATGTCCGGATGCCGGTCGATCATCCAGCGTGGCGGCGTCGCTGTCGGCGTGCCCAGCGCCACCTGCAGGCCCGCCGCCCCCAGCACCGCAATCGCCCGGTCCAGCCAGCCCCAATCATAGGTGCCGGGCACAGGCTCCATCCGGCTCCACGCGAATTCGCCGATCCTGACCCATGTCAGGCCAAGCGCCTTCATCCGCGCCGCGTCTTCCGTCCATTGCGCCTCGGGCCAGTGTTCGGGGTAATAGCAGACGCCAAGCGTGCGTTTCATAAGATCACCTGATATTCGGGAACACCTTGCGCCACATCGCTTGCCGCGAAAGTCATGCCTGCGCGCGGATGCGCCAGCCGCGCCGCCGCATCCATGCCTTCCAGCGCCGTGGTGCAATAGAGCGTGGTCAGGTCCGCCCCGCCAAAGGCCGGGCAGGATGTATGCGGCGCATCAAACCCGATCGTTTCAATCCGTGTGCCATCCGGCCCATAGCAGGCGACGCGCGCCGCACCCCATTCCGCCAGCCACATCCGGCCCTGCGCATCACAGACCGCGCCATCCGGGTTCAACCCTTCCGCCGTCAGGTCAAGATAGACCTCAGGCTCTCCCCTTGGCCAGCCATCTGCATCCAGCGCCACGCGCATCACGCGGCCCGTCACCGTATCGGCGAAATGCGCGACCTGCCCCCCCGGCGGAAAGCTGATGGCATTCGGGATGGTGATCCCGCCGAACAGCCGCCTGAGCGTGCCGCGGTAATAGCGCCAGATCGCACCGGCACCCTTCTGCTGCTGCTTGCCCATCGTCCCGATCCAGAACCCGCCATAGGGGTCCGCCCGCCCGTCATTGGACCGCGTCACCGGATTGTCCGCCTCCAGTCCCGCCACATCGGCCTTTGCGCCCGTTTCAAGGTTGAACCGGAACAGCGCCGCCTCTGATGCGATCAGCAGCTCATCCATGCTGATCCACCCTGCCGCCGACACCAGATGCGCGAAATGCCATTCCTGCGGGCCGTCAGCGCCGCGCGTCATCAACCGTTTGCCCAGGATGTCAAACCAGTACAACTGATTGCGTCTGGGGTGCCACAGCGGGCCTTCGCCCAATTCGCAACGGCGGTCATCATGCACAATCATGGCAGTGCTGCCTTATAGGCGGCGACAATCATTCCCGCCCGCATGGCGATCTCGGCCACCGTCAGACCGGGCGTGTAAAGGGCGGTGCCGATGCCGAACCCATCCGCCCCCGCCTTTATCCAGTCGGCAAAGTTCGCAGCCCCCGCACCGCCCACCGCATAAACAAGGGTCCCTTTCGGCAGCACCGCACGGATTGCCTTCACGCCCTCAGGCCCGATCAGCGAGGCCGGGAATATCTTCAACCCGTCCGCCCCCGCCGCCAGTGCCGCAAAGCATTCCGTCGGCGTCATCACGCCGGGCCAGCTGGCCATGCCGCGCGCCTTGGTCGCCGCAATCACGCCCGGATCGCAGTTGGGCGACACGATCAGTGTCCCTCCCGCATCCTGCACCTGCGCCACCTGTGCTGCCGTCAGCACCGTGCCCGCCCCGATCTCTGCCCGCCCGCTATGCGCCTTTGCCATCGCCGCGATGGACGTGAAAGGATCAGGCGAATTCAACGGCACCTCGATCCGCGTGATGCCAGCCCCGATCAGCGCCTCGGCGACGGGCAGGGCTTCTGCAGGCGTCAGGCCGCGCAGAATGGCAATCAGAGGCAGATGGGTCATCTTGCAAATTCCGTCTGGCGCAGGCTGGCAAGACCCGCAAGGGTGCATTCCGTTGCGGGCAACTGGCGCGCAGTCACGCCTTGGGCCATCAGCGCGCGCGCATAGGCCGTGCTGATCCCCTCGGCCCCGATGATCGTCACATCCTGCCCCAGCCAATAGGGCCGTGATGCCGCAAGTTCGATCCCGATCAGCAGCCCCGACAGGCGCGCCCGTGCCACTGCCGGTTCCAGCCCGCCAATCAGCCCCTCGGCCCGCAGGCTGAACAGGCGTGCCGCGATCCGTTCAGGCCGCGACAGCGCATCCGACAGGGCCACATCGAACGCCGCATCATCCCAGCCGTCCCCCGCCATCCCATGCCGCAGCACCGATTGCGTGGACAAAAGGGCAAACATCTCGCCCGTCAGAAAGGTCTGAAAGCTGATGACTTCGCCCGCACTCACCTGCACCCATTTTGAATGCGTGCCCGGCAGGCAGAAGACCCCGTCATAATCGGGCTGCAGGGCCAGCGCGCCTGCGATCTGTGTCTCCTCGCCGCGCATCACATCGGGCGGGGTCATCTGGCGCAGCCCGGGCGCGATCAGCATCCGCAGCCGCGGATCCGCAGTGGGCACCGCAACCAGCGCATCGGCGGCAACGGGTCTGCAGGGCACTGTGCGATAGGGCGCCTCATGCCAGCCCTGCCGCGATCCGACCATGCCGCAGGCGATCACGGGTGTGGGGCCGGTCAGCCACGGGTCGATCAACCGCAGCAGCGCCGCCTCGAACTGATCGCGGGCCAGCTTTCCCATGCCATCATCCGATGTCGCATGGGCCAGCACGCC
>JAAFHS010000067.1 GCA_013298485.1 Rhodobacterales bacterium | reverse complement strand
GACGGTTTCGAAATTGCAACTGTCAAATGGCGGTTTCACACGGGAGAGCCCTGCAGATGGACCGTTGCGTGACGGCGTATCAGGCGGGTTTCACGCTGGCGGTGACATAGTTGCAGGACAGATCGCGAGATGACAGGGACCAGGACCAGGCGACGGGGTTGAAGACCATGCCCTTGCGGTCCACCGGGGTCAGCCCTGCGGTCCGGAGCAGGGTGTAGAGTTCATCGGGCGTGATGAATTTCTGCCAGTCATGCGTGCCCTTCGGCAGCCAGCGCATCACCCATTCCGCCCCGATGATCGCCATCATGAAAGATTTCGGATTACGGTTCAGGGTCGAGCAGATCATCAGCCCGCCGGGTTTCAGCAGCTGCTGGCAGGCGGTGAGGTAGGCCTGCGGGTCCGCCACATGCTCCACCACCTCCATGTTCAGGATGATGTCGAATTGTTCGCCCGCGGCGGCCATGTCCTCGGCGGTCGTGACACGGTAGTCGATGTCCAGTCTTGACTGTTCGGCATGCAGTTGCGCCACCGGGATGTTGCGCGGCGCGGCATCGGCACCCACGACAGTGGCCCCGAGGCGCGCCATGGGTTCGGACAGAAGGCCGCCACCGCAACCGATATCGAGGAGGCGCAGGCCCGCAAAGGGCTGCGGCGTGGCGAGATCGCGGTCAAACTCGGCCGCGATCTGCCCGGTGATGTAGTCGAGCCTGCAGGGGTTGAGCATGTGCAGCGGTTTGAATTTGCCATTCGGGTTCCACCATTCGGCGGCCATCGCTTCGAACTTGGCAACTTCGGTCGCATCAATCGTCGTCATCGCAGTGTCCTTGTTCGATCCGGGCGTAGCCCAATGACATTTTTTTGTTATATAGATCGGTATGGATCACAGATCAGCCCAAAAACGCGCCGTCGAATTTTTGTATCCGCCGATCGACCCGTTCGATCAGCGGGTGCTGGACGTGGGCGATGGGCACAAGATTTATGTGGAACAATGCGGCAATCCCCAAGGGATACCGGTGATTGTGCTGCATGGCGGCCCGGGGGGCGGGTGCAGCCCGGCGATGCGGCGGTATTTCGACCCGACAGTGTACCGAGTCGTTCTGTTCGATCAGCGGGGCTGCGGGCGGTCACGGCCGCATGCGTCGATCACGGCGAACACGACCTGGCACCTGGTCGCGGATATCGAGGCGATCCGGACGACGCTGGGGATCGATCAGTTCATCTGCTTTGGCGGCAGCTGGGGGGCGACGCTGGCGCTGATCTATGCGATCCGGCATGCGGAGCGGGTGCGGCATCTGGTGCTGCGCGGCGTGTTCCTGATGACGCAGGCAGAGCTGAACTGGTTCTATGGCGGGGGCGCGGGGACGTTTTTTCCGGAACTGTGGAACCGTTTCGTGAATGCGATCCCGGCACCGGAGCGGGGCGATCTGATCACGGCCTATCATGACCGGCTGTTTTCGGGGAACCTGATGGAGGAAACGCGGGTCGGGCGGATCTGGGCGAACTGGGAAAACGCGCTGGCATCGGTGCATACCGAAGGGCCGATGGGCGAAAGCCCGGCGGAATATGCGCGGGCCTTTGCGCGGCTGGAGAACCATTATTTCCACAATGGCGGGTTCCTGCAGGAAGATGGCTGGATCCTGCGCGAACGCCACCGCATCCGGCATATCCCGGCGGTGATCGTGCAGGGCCGCTATGACATGATCTGCCCGCCGATATCGGCGTATAAGCTGGCCGAGGGCTGGGATGCCTGCGAGCTGCACATGGTGCCGCTGGCGGGACATGCCTTAAGCGAGCCGGGGATCAGTGCGGAACTGGTGCGGGTGATGGACGGCTTGCGGGGGTAATCAGCCCTTGCAGACTCAGGGGACGCACCGTATATCCCGTTGCAACAGATGTTTCGGGGTCCACACCCGAAGCTGCCGAACCTGACACGCGGGCCTGTTGGCCCGTTTTTTATTTTTGGAACCCGCATGTCCGATCTGATTGCCAAAACCGCCATCGACCGCCGCCTTGCCGATATCGTCGGGCCGGTGATCGAAGGCATGGGGTTCGAGCTGGTGCGCATCCGGCTGATGGGGGGCAAGACGCGCATCCTGCAGATCATGGCGGACAAGCCGGACGGCGGGATCGACGTCGATGACTGCGGGCAGATTTCGACGGCGGTGTCGGTGGTTCTGGATGTGGAAGACCCGGTCGAGGATAATTACGTGCTGGAGGTGTCATCCCCCGGGATCGACCGGCCCCTGACGCGGCTGAAGGATTTCGATATCTGGGCGGGCTGGGAAGCGCGGATCGAGACGACGGAATTGATCGACGGGCGGCGGCGGTTCAAGGGAACGCTGGCGGGGATCGAGGACGACGAGGTGCTGGTCAATGTGGACGAGGGCACGATCGGGTTGAAATTCGAATGGCTGTCGGATGCGAAACTGCTGCTGACGGATGAGCTGATCGCGGAAATGCTGCGCCAGAAAAAGGCATCGGGCGTGATCGACGAGACGCAATTCGACGAGATTGAAGAAACCACGGACGACGACGAAGACGACGCGCCCGAGATGACGAAACACTAAGGGGGGAGACACCCATGGCCATCACATCAGCAAACCAGCTTGAACTGCTGCAGACCGCCGAGGCGGTGGCACGGGAAAAGATGATCGACCCGGATCTGGTGATCCAGGCGATGGAGGAAAGCCTCGCCCGGGCGGCGAAGTCGCGCTATGGGGCGGACCTGGATATCCGGGTGCGGATCGACCGCAAGACGGGGCGGGCGACGTTTGCGCGGGTGCGGACGGTGGTCGAGGACGATCTGGTGGAAAACCACCATGCGCAGATCACGGTCAAGCAGGCCAAGGCGCATCTGCCGGACCCGCAGATCGGGGATGAGGTGATCGACGAGGTGCCCCCGGTTGATCTGGGGCGGATCGCGGCACAATCGGCCAAGCAGGTGATTCTGCAAAAGGTCCGCGAGGCCGAGTGCGACCGCCAGTTCGAGGAATTCAAGGACCGCAAGGGCACGATCATCAACGGTCAGGTCAAGCGCGAGGAATATGGCAACGTCATCGTCGATATCGGGCGCGGCGAGGGCATTCTGCGCCGGAATGAGAAGATCGGGCGCGAAAGCTATCGCATCGGCGACCGCGTGCGCTGCTTCATCAAGGACGTCCGGCGCGAGGCACGGGGGCCGCAGGTGTTCCTGTCGCGGACCGACCCGCAGTTCATGGCGGAACTGTTCAAGATGGAAGTGCCGGAGATTTACGACGGGATCATCGAGATCAAGGCCGTGGCGCGCGATCCGGGGTCACGGGCGAAGATTGCCGTGATTTCCTATGACAATTCGATTGACCCGGTGGGGGCTTGCGTGGGTATGCGGGGGTCCCGCGTGCAGGCGGTGGTGAACGAATTGCAGGGCGAAAAGATCGACATCATTCCGTGGAACCAGGATCAGGCGACGTTCCTGGTGAACGCGCTGCAGCCTGCGGAAGTCAGCAAGGTGGTGATCGACGAAGAGGCGGGCAAGATCGAGGTCGTGGTGCCGGATGAGCAGCTGAGCCTTGCCATCGGGCGGCGCGGCCAGAACGTGCGGCTGGCAAGCCAGCTGACGGGTCTGGATATCGACATCATGACGGAAAGCGAAGAATCGACGCGCCGTCAGGCGGAATTCACGGAACGCACCAAGCTGTTCATGGACACGCTGGATGTGGATGAGATGATGGCGCAACTTCTGGTGTCCGAAGGGTTCACGAACCTGGAGGAAGTGGCCTATGTCGATGCGGACGAGCTGCTGTCGATTGACGGGTTCGACGAGGGCACGGCAGGCGAATTGCAGGCGCGGGCGCGCGACTACATCGAGGCAGAGGCCAAGAAGGCGCTGGAGGCGGCGCGCGCGATGGGTGTCGAGGAAAGCCTGATCACCTTCGAAGGGCTGACGCCGCAGATGCTGGAGGCGCTGGCCAAGGACGGGATCAAGACGCTGGAGGACTTCGCGACCTGTGCGGATTGGGAACTGGCGGGTGGCTGGACCACGGAAGGCGGGGTGCGCAAGAAGGACGAAGGCGTTCTGGAGGCGTTTGACATCAGCCTTGAAGAGGCACAGATGCTGGTGATGACGGCCCGCGTGATGCTGGGCTGGGTCGATCCGTCCGAGCTGGAAAAGATGAACGCGGTCACCGAAGAGGTGGACGAAGACGCGGAGGCCGAGGCCTGATCCCGGGGCCTCGGGGACAAGAACGATGACACGCGGCGGTCGGGACACTGCAGGGGGCGACCCCGAACGCCGCTGCATCGTCAGTGGCGAAAGCCAGCCGAAGGCAGGGCTGGTGCGGTTCGTGGTGGGGCCTGAAGGGCAAGTGGTGCCCGATGTCCTGAACCGGCTGCCGGGGCGGGGGATCTACGTCGAGGCCGTGCGCGCCTCGATTGACAAGGCGGCCAAAAAGGGGCTTTTCGCCCGGGCCGCAAAGCAGCAGGTGGTGGTGCCTGACGGCCTTGCCGATCTGGTTGCCGCACAGATGACGCGGCGGGTGATCGACCTTTTGTCGATGGCCCGCAAAGCCGGTGATGCGGTGACGGGCTATGAGAAGGTGAAAGACTGGTTGATGAAGGACAAAGCGGTTGTCCTGATCCAGGCCAGTGACGGGTCGGAACGTGGCAAAACAAAGCTGCGTGCACCCGGTGACGAGAACAGTTTCATCGGCTGTCTGACCGCCGGGGAAATGGGTTTGGCTTTCGGACGCGAACGTGCGATACACGCCGCGCTTGCGGCTGGTGGACTCACATCGCGTGTTGTAGAGGAAGCGGCAAGGCTCGCAGGTTTGCGCGGGCATAAGGGCGGAATTTCCGCCGTGAAGGATACGAAAGACGCATGAGCGATACTGACGGCAAAAAGCCCCTCGGCCTGGGTGGTGGCGCACCGCGTTCTGGACAGGTGAAGCAAAGCTTCAGCCATGGGCGGACAAAAAGTGTGCTGGTCGAGACCAAGCGCAAGCGTGTGGTCGTGCCGACCACGAAACCTGCGGCCCCGGCGGCCACGGGGAGCGTTGTGCAGCCTGCGGGCGATCCATCCAAACGCCCTGCCGGGATCACCGATGCGGATATGGAACGCCGCATGGCGGCCTTGCGGGCCTATAAGGCACGCGAGGCGGAAGATGCCGTGAAGCGGGCCGAAGACGACCGTGCCCGCGAAGAAGACCGCGCACGCCGCCGTGAAGAGATCGAGGTGAAGGATCGCGAAGATCGCGCCCGTGAAGAAAGCCTGCGCGCCAAGGCCGAAGAGGATGCGCGCCTTGCCCGCGCGGAAGCCGCAGCCAAAGCGGCTGCCGCCGATGCGCGCAAGGCCGATGTGCTGGGCACGCGGCCGCGTTCGGCGACCCCGCCGCCTGCGGCAACAACCACGACCACATCGCGCGCGGCCCCTGCCGCACCGACCGTGCCCGGTGATGATCCGCGCGGGCCGGCCTCTGCAAAGCCGGGCCTTGCACCGCGCAAGACCGAACGCGAACGCGACGCGGAACGCGACCGGGGTGCCAAGCGCGCCGTGGGCGGCGAGGATGCACGCCGTGCAGGCAAGCTGACGCTGAACGACGCGCTTGCCGGTGAAGGCGGGCGGCAACGCAGCCTTGCCGCAATGAAGCGCAAGCAGGAAAAGGCCCGCGCGAAAGCCCTGGGTCTGGGCCAGAAGGCGGAAAAGCAGGTGCGCGACGTGCAGCTGCCGGAAACCATCGTGGTCTCGGAACTCGCGAACCGCATGGCGGAACGCGCGGCGGACGTGGTCAAAAGCCTGATGAAGATGGGCATGATGGTCACGATGAACGAAGTGATCGATGCCGATACGGCGGAACTTGTGATCGAAGAATTCGGCCATAAGACGGTGCGCGTATCGGATGCCGATGTGGAACAGGTGATCGATTCGGTCGAGGACAAAGACACGGACCGCCTGCCGCGTCCGCCGATCGTGACGATCATGGGCCATGTCGACCACGGCAAGACCAGCCTTCTGGATGCGATCCGCAAGGCCAACGTCGTCTCGGGCGAGGCGGGCGGGATCACGCAGCATATCGGGGCCTATCAGGTGAAGACCGATGCGGGCGCGATGCTGACCTTCCTGGATACGCCGGGCCATGCGGCCTTTACCTCGATGCGGTCGCGCGGCGCGCAGGTCACGGATATCGTGGTGCTGGTGGTGGCGGCGGATGATGCGGTGATGCCGCAGACGATCGAGGCGATTGCGCATGCGAAGGCGGCGAAGGTGCCGATGATCGTGGCGATCAACAAGATCGACAAGCATAATGCGAACGCCACCAAAGTGCGGACCGATCTGCTGCAGCACGAAGTGGTGGTGGAACAGATGTCAGGCGATGTGCAGGACGTCGAGGTTTCGGCCAAGACGGGGGCCGGTCTGGACAAACTGCTGGAGGCGATTGCGCTGCAGGCGGAAATCCTGGAACTGCGGGCCAATCCGGCACGCGCGGCGCAGGGTGCGGTGATCGAGGCGAAGCTGGATGTGGGCCGTGGCCCGGTGGCGACGGTACTGGTGCAGAACGGCACGCTGCGCAAAGGCGATATCTTTGTCGTGGGCGAGCAGTGGGGCAAGGTGCGCGCCCTGGTCAATGACAAGGGCGAGCGGATCGAGGAGGCCGGGCCATCGGTGCCGGTCGAGGTTCTGGGCCTGTCGGGGACGCCATCGGCGGGTGATACGCTGAACGTGGTGGAAACCGAGGCGCAGGCGCGTGAAATCGCCGATTACCGTGCCAAGACGACCAAGGACAAGCGCGCGGCAGTGGGTGCGGCGACAACGCTGGAACAGCTGATGGCGAAGGCCAAGGCGGATCAGGATGTGGCGGAACTGCCGGTGCTGGTGAAGGCGGATGTGCAGGGATCGGCCGAGGCGATTGTGCAGGCCCTGGAAAAGGTCGGCAACGACGAGGTGCGCGTGCGTGTGCTGCATTCGGGCGTGGGTGCCATCACCGACAGCGATGTCAGCCTGGCCGAGGCATCGGGCGCACCGGTGATCGGGTTCAACGTGCGGGCGAATGCGTCAGCACGCCAGTCGGCAAACCAGAAGGGTGTCGAAATCCGCTATTATTCGATCATTTATGATCTGGTGGATGACATCAAGAAGGCGGCCTCGGGCCTGCTGAAGGCCGAAGTGCGCGAGACGTTCATCGGCTATGCGACGATCAAGGAAGTGTTCAAGGTCACAGGCATTGGTCAGGTTGCGGGTTGCCTCGTGACCGAAGGTGTGGCGCGGCGTTCGGCGGGTGTGCGGTTGCTGCGTGACAACGTGGTGATCCATGAAGGAACGCTCAAGACGCTGAAGCGGTTCAAGGACGAGGTCAAGGAAGTGCAGTCGGGGCAGGAATGCGGCATGGCGTTTGAACGCTATGACGATATCCGTCAGGGCGATGTGATCGAGATCTTTGAACGCGAAGAAGTGCAGCGGACGCTGGCCTGATTGGCGGTCACAAAGGAAAAGAAGCCGGGGGAAACCCCGGCTTTTTTCATGGCGGGTCCGGGATTTCGTTTGGATCAGGACTTCCGGATCGGTGCGACGGGATAGCCGACAAAGGTTTTCTCATCCACCTTCACGGCGATGCGGCCGTCGGCCATCTGGCCCACAAGCAAGCCTTGCACCGAAACGCAACTTCCCATCGTGATTGTCCGCAGCATACGCATCCCCCCGAATAACGTTGCTGTGATGATACCGGGGGATTGATGATTTACCATCGAAATCTTGCAGGAAATCGAAAGATTCTTGCGTGTGCTGTGCCGAGTTCAATCTTTGCTTTCACAACCAGTCGCGCAGGATCGGGATCAGGGGCAGATCGGCGGGGGGCATGGGGTAATCGCGCAAGGCCTGCGGTCTGACCCATGCGAGCGTCTGGCCTTCGCGGGCCTGCGGGGTGCCCTGCCAGCGGCGGCAGGCAAAGAGCGGCATCAGCAGGTGGAAATCAGGATAGCTGTGGCTGGCGAAGGTCAGGGGGGCAAGGCAGGAGGCGTGGGTGTCGATGCCCAGTTCCTCGTGCAATTCGCGGATCAGGGCGGCTTCGGGCGTCTCACCCGGCTCCACCTTGCCGCCGGGGAATTCCCACAGGCCCGCAAGGGACTTGCCGGGGGGGCGTTGGGCCAGAAGGATACGGCCATCGACGTCGATCAGGGCGACTGCAGAGACGAGGAGGGTTTTCATGCAGGGGCTTTCACTTGGGATTGATGGCAGAGCGGGGGCTTTCTGCCCCCGCACCCCCGAGGATAGTTGGAAACAGAGGAAGTCTACAGCGTTTTGCGTTTGATCTGGTTCACCCGATCAAACGCAAAACGCAACACTCCCGCCGGTTCTTGTGTTGGTTTGCCACCAATGTGATGCGCATTGGTGGCAAACCGCTTTAGGAGCGGTAGTCGGCGTTGATTTCGATATAGCGGCCCGTCAGATCGCAGGTCCAGACGGTGCGCTTGCCGCGCCCGAGGCCAAGATCGACATGGATCAGCAGATCCTGCCCCTTCATATAGGCGGCGGCCCTCGTCTCATCATAACCGGGCGAGCGCCAGCCGTTTTCGGCCAAGATCAGATCGCCAAGGGTGATGGTCAGGCGATCCCGGTCGGCGGCAGCACCCGATTTGCCGACGGCCATCACGATACGGCCCCAGTTCGGATCCTCGCCCGCGATGGCGGTTTTCACCAGGGGCGAGTTCGCGATGGCAAGGGCGACCTTGTTCGCGTCACCGTTGTTGGCGGCGCCGGTCACGCGCACCTCGACGAATTTCGTGGCTCCTTCGCCGTCGCGGACGACGAGGTGGGCAAGGTCGCGCATGACGCCATGCAAGGCAGCCTCGAACGTCTTGGCAACGGGGCCTTTGACCGGGGCGGCGGGGGACTGGCCCGTTGCGCAGCAGAGGAGGGCATCGGAGGTGGAGGTGTCGCTGTCGACGGTAATGGCGTTGAAGGTATCGCCCACATTGCGCGACATCATGCGCTGCAGGGCGGGGCCGGGAATTTTCGCGTCGGTGAAGATATAGACGAGCATGGTGGCCATATCGG
>JAAFHS010000066.1:865-9063 GCA_013298485.1 Rhodobacterales bacterium | reverse complement strand
CACCCCCACGGCCCTGGCCGCGCTGTTTGATCCCCCCTTCACCACGCTTCATACCGGGCTGATCTCTGGCGGCACTGCCGAAAACATCACAGCGGGCGATTGCCATTTTTCCTTTGAATACCGGTTGGTTCCGGACGAAACTGCAAGCGACTGGCTGGCCCGTTTCCGCGCCGAATGTGCCCGCGTGGAACGCGAGATGCAAAAGATCGCCCCCACCTGCGGCATTGATCTGGATGTCTATTTCACCCTGAACGGCCTTGCCCCCGAAAAGGATGGCGCGGCAGAGGCGCTGACGCGCCGCCTGACGGGCGATAACGCCACCCATGTCGTCAGCTATGGCACCGAAGCCGGGCATTTTCAGGCGGCGGGCTATTCCTGCGTGGTCTGCGGCCCCGGCGATATTGCCCAGGCGCATCAGGTCGACGAATATCTTGAGGTGTCGGAGTTTCAGGCAGGCCATGCCTTCATGCGCCGCCTGCTCGACTCGCTGGCCTGACAGGTCACCCTGCCACGATGCTGCGCGCCTGTGCCGTCTCGCGCCAGCGTCCGGGCGGCATGCCATAGGCGCGGCGAAAAGCCCGGCTGAACGCTTCTTCGGACCCGTAACCCAGATCCAATGCAACCGCGGTGATAGGATCAGCCGTTTCGGCAAGGCGCGCGCGCGCCGCATCCAGCCTGCGCAACGCCAGATACCGCATCGGCGGCGTGCCGAGATAATGCTGAAACCGGGCCACGAAAGCACTGCGCGACAGTGCAGCCTCGGCGGCCAGCCGCTCGACCGTCAGGGGGGCCGCAAGATTGGCGTGGATCAGGGCCAGCACCCGGCCGATCTGTGCATCGCGCATGCCCGCCAGCCATCCCGTCGCGAGCTGCGGATGATCCGCCACATATTCCCGCACCGCCTCGATCAGCAGCGATTCCGACAGGCGCGAGATGATGTGGGATGCGGGCAGCCGCCCCTCGGCCAGCCCGGCTGCGGCATAGCGGACCGAGGCCTCGATCCAAGCCTGCGTTGAAAACGTGCGCGCGTCGATCTTCAGAACGCGGGGCAGGCCGTCGAACAGCGGGTTCGATCCACCGTCCGCACCCAGAAATCCGCAGTAAAGCTGCGTCACCGCGCCGCCGCCGCCATGATCAATCCGCGCAAGCCCACCGTTGGGCATCCGCTGAATCAAGCTGGCCGCATCGACCGGCTCAAGTCCCGCCGCACTCGACAACCCATGTGCCATGCCATGCGGGATCAGCACCACTTCTCCCGCTGAGATGACCATCGGTTCTACCCCCGCGATGTCCAGCCGCGCCGTCCCTGCGGTGACCACGTGATAGCCGATCACATGGTCCGCGCGCGGCATGAATTCGGCGATATCCACAGGACTGATGCGCGATGTGACCGCCCAGGGTGCCGTCAGACGGACATCCAGAAAGATACCCCCCGTCAGGCGCAGGCCGCGCAGAATATCCGAAATCGGGTCCATGTCTTTGTTCTGCATTTCCGGACGATCAGTCAGGTGTTCCGGTGCCACGGTCATAGGCAGCGGACGTCACCTCACTATAGACCCATCCGGTACCTGTGGCGCAACGAAAACGAACACGCCCTCAGTGCAAGGCGCATACATTCGAAAGGAGATCATCATGGAGAAGACTATCGAAAGACCCGACTTTGCTGCGATAAAGGCTAAACAGCAGGCGACATGGGCATCGGGCGATTATGCCGTTGTCGGGACAACCCTGCAGATCGTCGGCGAAACACTGTGTGAGGCGGTCGATCTGCGCGCAGGCGAGGCCGTGCTGGATGTGGCCGCGGGCAACGGCAATGCAACCCTTGCCGCCGCCCGTCGCTTTGCCGACGTCACTTCCGTTGACTATGTGCCCGCACTTCTGGACAAGGCCCGCGCCCGTGCTGCGGCCGACCATCTGGCGGTCACGTTCCGTACCGCGGATGCTGAGGCGTTACCCTTTGATGATGCCAGCTTTGATGTGGTGCTTTCGACATTTGGCGTCATGTTCACCCCTGACCATGACCGCGCCGCTGCAGAACTGATGCGGGTTTTACGCAAGGGCGGGCGGATCGGTCTGGCGAACTGGACACCCGACAGTTTCATCGGGCAGCTGTTCGCCATCATCGGGCGGCATGTACCCCCGCCCAGCGGCTTGCGGTCCCCTGCGTTGTGGGGTGACACGGCACATCTGGCCACGCTGTTTCCGGGTCAGCGGATTGCGACGCGCGTGGCGACGTTCACGTTCCGCTACCTTTCTGCCATGCACTGGATCGATGTTTTCCGCACCTGGTACGGCCCGATGAACCGCGCCTTTGCCGCCCTTGATGCATCGGATCAGGCGGCGTTGCAGGCTGATATCCTGGCCCTGCTCGACCGGCTCGATATCGGCGGGGGCCGTGGTCTCGTGATCCCGTCGAGCTATCTTGAGGTGGTCATTACCCGCACCGCGCACCCCATCTTGTGAAGACGCGCCATGGCGTCTATCCCTTGCGGTCTCGCGCGAGGATACCGCCATGGCCGATTTCATTCCCCAGACCGCAACGCCCGTTCGGTATCCCGGCCCCCCGCCCGCCCAGACCGATGTCGTCGTCCTTGGCGGCGGCATCATCGGCGTCATGACCGCCTGGTTTCTGGCCGAAAAGGGCCTCCGCGTCGTGCTTTGCGAAAAGGGCCGCGTCGCGGGTGAACAAAGCAGCCGCAACTGGGGCTGGATCCGGCAGACGGGCCGCGACCCCGCCGAACTGCCCATCGTGATCGAGGCGCTGCGGATCTGGGAAAGCCTTGCCCAGCAATGCGGCGATGCCTTGGGTTTTGCGCGCACCGGTGTCCTTTATCTTGCCCGATCGCAGGCCGAGATGCAGGGCTTTGCCAATTGGCTGCCCCACGCACAGGCGCATGGTGCCGATACCCGCCTGCTGACGGGGGCTGCGACGGCGTCGCTCCTGCAAGGGGCCGCCGTCCCCTGGGTGGGGGCCATGCATACCCCGTCAGACGCCCGGGCCGAGCCTTGGGTGGCCGTGCCGCTGCTCGCCGCAGGTGCCGTCGCACGCGGTGCCGTCATCGTGGAAAACTGCGCCATCCGCGCCGTTGATCTGGCCGCCGGGCGCATTGCCGGTGTGATCACCGAACAGGGCCGCATCGCCTGCACCCAGGTCGTCGTCGCGGGCGGGGCCTGGTCATCGCTGTTCCTGCGCGCGCATGGTGTGGCGATCCCCCAGCTGTCCGTTCGTGCAAGCGTCACTGCAACTCAACCCCTGCCGCAGGTCTTTGCCGGCGCTGCCGCCGACAATGATCTTGCCTTTCGCAGGCGTGCCGATGGCGGCTATACCCTGGCCCCCGGCGGCGCGCATGATTTCCACATCGGTCCCGATGCCTTTCGCCACCTTGCCACCTATCTGCCTGATCTGCGGAAAAACTACCGCACCACCCATTTCCATGCTTCCGCCCCGCGCGGCTTTCCCGATGCCTGGTCCACCCCGCGCCGCTGGGATGCCGACCGTCCCTCGCCGTTCGAGGGCACGCGCATCCTGAACCCCGCGCCCAACCCGCGCATGCTCGCCCGCCTGCAGGATGCCTTCGCCCGCACCTTTCCCGCCCTTGGCCGCCCGCGCCTGAAGGCGTCCTGGGCCGGCATGATCGACACGATGCCCGATACTGTACCTGTCGTTGATCACGCCTCCACCATCCCGGGCCTGACCATCGCTACGGGGATGAGCGGGCATGGCTTCGGCATCGGCCCTGCCTTTGGCCGCATCATCGCCGATATGGTGACGGGCAACCCGCCCGGCCATGACATGACCCGCTTCCGCCTGTCCCGCTTTACCGACGGCTCGCGCCTGCAACCGGGGCCGAGCCTCTGATGCCCGCCCTGACCTGCGGCATCGATTTCGGCACGTCAAATTCCACTGTGGCTGTCGCGGATGGCAGCGGCGCGCGCCTGATCCCGGTGGAGGGCGCGCATCTGACCATCCCCTCCGCCGTCTTCTGGGAAACCGACGGCCCGCCCCTGTTCGGGCGCGACGGCATCGCCGCCTATGTCGACGGCGTCGAGGGCCGTCTGATGCGTGGCCTCAAAAGCACGCTCGGATCATCGCTCATCACCGAACGCACGCAGATCGGCGCCCGCGCGATTTCGTTCCGCGACGTGATCGCACGGTTCTTCACCCATCTGAAGGCGCAGCTTGACCCCCATACCGATCACACCCCCGCGCTGACCCTTGGCCGTCCCGTGCATTTCGTCGATGACGACTCCGCCGCCGATCTTGCGGCCCAGAATATCCTCGAAGGCATCGCCCGGACCATCGGCTTCCGCCAGATCGCCTTTCAATACGAACCCATCGCCGCCGCCCTGCAATACGAACGCACCACCACGCGCGAGGAACTCGTCCTCATCGTCGATATCGGCGGCGGCACATCTGACTTCTCCATCGTCCGCGTCGCCCCGCACCGCTGGCAGACCCCCGACCGCGAAGCCGATATCCTTGCCAATGACGGCATCCGGGTCGGCGGCACCGATTTCGACCGCCTGCTCAGCCTGGCTGAGGTCATGCCCCACCTCGGCTTCAAATCCACTACCGGGGGTGGTCGCGCGATCATGCCCCGCCACTACTATCTCGACCTCGCCACATGGCACCGCATCAACATGCTTTATACCCAGCGCACCGCTGCCGATCTCAAGGCTCTGCGCGCCGATGCCGATCATCCTGAACGGATCGACCGGTTGATCCGCACCGTGCAAACCCATGCTGGCCACGGCGTCGCCATGGCGGTGGAGGCGGCCAAGATCGCGCTCTCGGATGCAGATATCGCGCGCCTGCACCTGTCGGCCCTGACGGGCGGCCCCAATCCGCTTGCCCGCCGCGATGCGTTCGAGGCCGCCATTGACGCCCCCCTTGCCCGCATTGCGACGACCCTGCAGAACCTGCTGTCACAGGCGGGCCTGACCCCCGCCGCCATCGGCACCGTCTTCATGACCGGCGGCTCCTCCGGCCTGCCCGCCCTGCGCCGCGTCGTGGGCAACGTGCTGCCCGGCGTCCCCATCGCCACGGGCGATATGCTGGGCTCGGTCGGCACCGGCCTTGCGCTTGACGCCGCGTCCCGCTTCGCCTGAAGGGCTTGCGGCAAAGGCGCGATGGGTTCAGGCTGAGGACTGTCTGAAAAGGAACTGATGCGATGCCCGTGAAGAACCGCTTTGCCGAACTCCTGCCCGAAATCACCGCATGGCGGCGCGATTTCCATGCCCATCCCGAACTCCTGTTCGATGTGCAGCGCACCGCCGGAAAGGTCGCGGCACTGCTCAAGGAATTCGGCGTGGACGATATCACCACCGGCATCGGGCGCACCGGCGTTGTTGGCGTCATCAAGGGCCGCACTGATACGGCAGGCCGCGTGATCGGCCTGCGCGCCGATATGGACGCGCTGCCCATCCATGAGGAAACCGGCCTGGATTTCGCCTCCACCATTCCCGGCAAGATGCATGCCTGCGGCCATGACGGGCATACCGCCATGCTGCTCGGGGCTGCGAAATACCTGGCCGAGACGCGCAATTTCGACGGCACGGTCGTCCTCATCTTCCAACCGGCCGAGGAAGGCGGTGGCGGCGGGCGTGAAATGGTGCAGGACGGCCTTATCACCCGATGGGGCATTCAAGAGGTGTACGGGATGCACAACATGCCCGGCATCCCCGTGGGCCAGTTTGCCATTCGGCCAGGCGCCATGATGGCTGCGGCAGATCAGTTCGATATCACCGTGACGGGCAAGGGCGGGCATGCCGCCAAACCGCATGACTGTGTTGATACCACGGTGGTCGCGGCCCATATCATTGTGGCGCTGCAGACCATCGCCAGCCGCAACGTCGATCCGATGGCGCAGGTGGTGGTCAGCGTCTGCACCGTCCAGACCGACAGCACCGCGCATAACGTGATCCCGCAGGTCGTGAAGATGCGCGGCACGGTGCGCACGATGGATCCGAAGATACAGGATTACGTCGAACGCCGCGTGACCGAGATTGTGCAAGGCACGGCCTTGGCCCTTGGCGCGGTGGCCGCCATCGACTATCGCCGCGGCTATCCCGTCACGATGAATGCGCCCGAAAACACGGTCTATGCCGCCGATGTGGCGCAGGCCGTGTCCGGCAAGGTTGACCGCAACACCCCGCCCCTGATGGGGGCCGAAGATTTCAGCTTTCTGCTCAACGAACGCCCCGGGGCCTACATTTTTCTCGGCAATGGCGACACCGCGATGGTCCACCATCCCGCCTATAACTTTGATGATAATGCCATTCCCTTCGGGTCCAGCTGGTATGCCGGCATGGCTGAGGCACGGATGCCTGCACCATGATCGGCATCATCCTTGTCGCCCTGATCGCAGCCCTGCACGCCTACATCATGGTGCTGGAAATGGTCCTGTGGGAAACCCCACGCGCGCGCCGCGCCTTTGGCACCACGCCTGAATTTGCGAAAGCGTCAAAGGTCCTGGCCGCCAATCAGGGCCTCTATAACGGGTTTCTGGCAGCGGGCCTGATCTGGGCGTTGATTGCGGGTGTGTCCGATGGGGGCAGGGCGCCTGCGCTGTTCTTCCTCGCCTGCATCCTTGTCGCAGGTCTTTACGGTGCCGCGACCGCCTCACGCCGTATCCTGTTCATTCAGGCAATCCCGGCCGCGCTGGCCATCACGGCGGTGTGGTTCGGGTTGTAGGATGGGCAATTCTGCCCATCTTTACCATGCCTGAACCTATTACCAAAAAGTTAAAATAGCTCTGAAAACGCCCTTAGAATCGTTGATTTCATTCAACAATCCTGAAAATTGACAGCTGTCAATTTTGGTCCCCTCACGCCCCCCGCGACAGTGCCGCCACCCCCGTCCGCGCAATCTCGCGCAGGCCCAGGGGGCGCATCAGATCGGCAAAGGCATCAATCTTTTCCGGCGTGCCCGTGATTTCGAACACAAAGCTTTCAAGCGTCGAATCGACCACATTCGCCCGGAAAATCTCGGCCAGCCGCAGCGCCTCGATCCGCGCGTCGCCTGATCCCGCCACCTTGAACAGCGCCAGTTCCCGCTGCACGGCAGGCCCTTCCACCGTCAGGTCATGCACTTCGTGCACCGGCACCATGCGTTCAAGCTGCGATTTGATCTGCACGATCACCGCAGGTGTCCCACGCGTCACCACGGTGATCCGGCTGCGGTGCCCCTGATGGTCTACCTCCGCGACCGTCAGGCTTTCGATATTATACCCGCGCCCGGAGAAAAGCCCGATCACCCGCGCCAGAACCCCGCTCTCGTTATCCACCAGCACCGCCAGCGTATGCGTCTCCACCAGCGGCGCATTCGGATCGCGCAGGTCATAGGCCGAATGGCTGGTGGCGCCTTTTTTGATGTTCAGTGCATTCATGTGCGTCTCATTTTCTGTCCAAAAGTACCCCACGGGTGTCCGGGGGTGTGAAACCCCCGGTCCGCCCGGTTACACCAGCACCGCCCCCTTGGCCCCGATCACCCCTTGCGTATCCGCATCCCCCAGCAGCATCTCGTTGTGCGGCTTGCCGGATGGGATCATCGGGAAGCAGTTCTCGTGCTTTTCCACGCGGCAGTCGAAAATCACCGGGCCATCGTATTCCAGCATTTCCATGATCGCGTCGTCCAGGGTCGCAGGATCGGTGCACTGGATGCCCTTACACCCGAATGCCTCGGCCAGTTTCACGAAATCGGGCAGGCTTTCCGACCAGCTCTGCGAATACCGCTCGCCATGCAGCAACTCCTGCCACTGGCGCACCATGCCAAGGCGTTCGTTGTTCAGGATGAACTGCTTGGTCTTTGCGCGGAACTGCATCGCGGTGCCCATTTCCTGCATGTTCATCAGCCACGATGCCTCACCCGCCACGTTGATGACCAGCGCGTCCGGGTGCGCGATCTGCACGCCGATACTGGCGGGCAGGCCATAACCCATAGTGCCCAGACCACCGGATGTCATCCAGCGGTTCGGGTCTTCAAACCCCAGATACTGCGCGGCCCACATCTGGTGCTGGCCGACCTCGGTGCAGATATAGCGGTCCTTGCCGCGCGTCAGCGCCTCCAGCCGTTCAAGGGCATACTGCGGTTTGATCACGGTTTTCGAATTCTTGTAGGACAGGCATTTCACGCTGCGCCATTCGTTGATCTTCGCCCACCACTGGGGCAGGGCACCCGTGTTGGTCTTGGACCCCCG
>JAAFHS010000066.1:0-855 GCA_013298485.1 Rhodobacterales bacterium | reverse complement strand
GCCTTCCACTGGCGCAGCATTTCGCGCAGGACTTCCGTCACATCGCCCACGATCGGCACATCGACGTGGATCACCTTGTTGATGGATGACGGATCAATGTCGATATGCGCCTTGCGTGATCCGGGGCTGAAATCCTTGATGCGGCCCGTGATGCGGTCATCAAAGCGGGCACCGACGTTGATCATCAGATCACAGCCGTGCATCGCCAGATTGGCCTCGTACAACCCGTGCATCCCCAGCATGCCGAGCCAGTTCTTGCCGGATGCGGGGTAGGAGCCGAGGCCCATCAGCGTGCTGGTGATCGGGAAATCGGTGCCTGCCACCAGTTCGCGCAGCAAACGGCTCGCCTCCGGCCCGGAATTCACCACGCCGCCGCCCGTGTAGAACACCGGGCGTTCGGCGGTTTCCATCATTTCGACCAGCCGCGCGATCTGGGCGGCATCGCCAACCGTCTTCGGCTGGTATTGCGACACGCGGGTATCTTCCTTGGTCGTGTAATCGGCGGTGGCGAACTGCACGTCCTTGGGGATATCGACCAGCACGGGGCCAGGGCGGCCCTTGGTTGCGACATGGAAAGCCTGATGCAGGGTTTCGGCGAGTTTCGCGGTATCCTTGACCAGCCAGTTATGCTTGGTGCAGGGCCGTGTGATGCCAACCGTGTCCGCCTCTTGGAAGCCATCTGTGCCGATCATGAAAGTGGGCACCTGCCCGGTCAGCACGAGGATCGGGATACTGTCCATCAGCGCATCGGTCAGGCCGGTCACCGCATTGGTGGCGCCAGGGCCGGAGGTCACGAGTGCGACGCCGACCTTGCCCGTGGAACGTGCATAGCCTTCGGCCATGTGCACGGCACCC
>JAAFHS010000065.1 GCA_013298485.1 Rhodobacterales bacterium | reverse complement strand
CCTCGGCCTTGACGGTATAGCCCTGCGCCTGCAGATAGGCTTTCAACGCCGGATAAAGATCGGCCTCGCGCATTGGCTTACCGCACCTTCAGCGTGGCCAGCCCGATCAGCGCAAGGATCAGGCTGATGATCCAGAACCGGATCACGATCTGCGGCTCAGCCCAGCCCTTCTTTTCGAAATGATGGTGGATCGGGGCCATCAGGAACACGCGTTTGCCGGTGCGTTTGAAATAGAGCACCTGAATGATGACGCTCAAGGCTTCGACCACGAACAGCCCGCCCACGATGGCCAGCACGATCTCGTGCTTGGTGCAGACCGCAATCGCGCCCAAGGCCCCGCCCAGCGACAGCGACCCGGTATCACCCATGAACACGGCGGCAGGCGGCGCGTTGTACCACAAAAACCCAAGGCCACCGCCGAACAGGGCGGCACTGAACACCAGCAATTCCCCCGTCCCCAGCACGAAATGCACGCCCAGATATTCAGTGTAGTTCGCGTTGCCGACGACATAGGCGATCACGCCCAGCGTCCCGCCCGCGATCATCACGGGCATGATCGCGAGCCCGTCCAGGCCATCCGTCAGGTTGACCGCATTCGCCGCCCCCACGATCACCACCATGCCGAAGGGCACGAAAAAGATGCCAAGGTTCAACAGCACGTCCTTGAACACCGGAAAGGCCAGCTGATTGGCCAGATCCGGCGGATGGAATTGCGCTGCCGCATAGGTCGCAAGGCCCGCAATCAACAGACCAAGGCCAAAACGCAGACGGCCACTCACGCCCTTGGTATTCTGCTTGGTCACCTTGGCATAGTCATCCGCAAACCCGATCAACCCGAAGGCCAGCGTCACCAGCACGACGATCCAGACATAGGGATTGGCCAGATCGGCCCAAAGCAGTGTTGAAAACAGCAAGGCCGACAGGATCAGCAGCCCACCCATGGTGGGCGTTCCGGCCTTGGCGAAATGGCTTTGCGGGCCATCGTCGCGGATCGGCTGGCCCTTCCCCTGTTTCACGCGCAGGAAGTTGATGAGGGGTCGGCCGAACATGAACCCGAAGATCAGCGCCGTGAAAAACGCGCCCCCCGCGCGCACGGTCAGATAGCGCAGCAGGTTGAAGGCCCCGCCGCCATCTGAAAACTCGGTCAATAGATACAGCATGCCTGTCCCCTTTATGTCGTCTGGGCGAGCTTGCGCAGCGCATCCACGACCAGGCTCACCTTGGAGCCTTTTGATCCCTTTACCAAAACGATATCGCCCGCGTCGATCAAAGCCTTGGCGCGGGGTGCGATTTCCTGTGCGGTTGCGACCCATTCGCCGCGCTGACGGCGCGGCAGGGCGGCATGCAGGGCCCGCATGCGCGGGCCGACGCAGTGAATGATGCCGATGGCATCCAGCCCCGGATGGACGGCGATGGCCGCGTGCAATGCATCCTCGGTCGGGCCGAGTTCCAACATGTCAGCCAGCACCGCGATCCGCCGCCCGCCGCCGATGCGCCCGACGCCGTCCACCGGCTGGGCTGCAATCAGCACATCAAGGCTGGCTGCCATGCTGGCCGGATTGGCGTTGAAGGCATCATCGATCAGATCAAAGAAGGTTTCCTCGACCCGGTCCGTGACGATGCGTTCGCGTGTCCCACGCCCCGCGGGCGGCTGCCAGAGGGCGATATCATGCGCAGCGATCATCGCGTCACACCCCACCGCCTCGGCGGCGGCCAGGGCCGCAATCGCATTGACCGCAAAATGTGCGCCCGGTGTTGCCACCTTGAACAGCAGGGGCAGGCCATGCCGCGTTCCCTGAATGCAGGTGGCCTGATCCTGGATCGTGATCTTGTCGATATGAAAATCCGCCGTGTCCGATCGGCCAAACCCTGTCACCGCCGCCCCGACGGCCACCGCCTTGGCCAGCAGGATGGGCGTGGTCTCGATGTCGAGGGGCAGCACGGCCACACCGCCCCGAGCCAGACCATCCATGATCGCGGCCTTTTCATGTGCGATCCCCGCAATACTCTCGAACGCCTCAAGATGGGCGGCGGCCACGGTCGTTATCATGGCCACGTCAAGCCGCGCCATCCGTGCCAGAGGTGCAATTTCGCCCGGATGGTTCATGCCGATCTCGATCACCGCGAAATCCGCATCCACCGGCATTCGCGCCAGCGTCAGGGGCACGCCCCAGTGATTGTTATAGCTCGCCTCGGCGGCATGCACCCGGCCCTGCCGTCCCAGCACCGCGCGCAGCATCTCCTTGGTTGATGTCTTGCCGACCGATCCCGTGACGCCGATCACCCGCGCCTTGGTGCGCGCCCGCGCGGCGCGGCCAAGGTCGGCAAGGGCCGTCAGCACATCCGGCACGATCAACAGCGGCGCATCCGGGGCAACCCCGTCCGGAACACGGCTGACCAATGCCGCAGCGGCCCCGTTCGCCAGGGCCTGCGCTACGAAATCATGCCCGTCACGCACGTCTTTCAGCGCCACGAACAGATCGCCCGGCTGCAGCGTGCGGGTATCAATCGACACACCGTTTGCGGCCCAGGGCCGCGTTGACCGCCCGCCTGTCGCCTGCATCGCGTCATCGGAGGACCAGAGCATCAGATCACCCCGTCCAATGCTGCCACCGCGATGCTGGCCTGTTCCACATCGTCAAACGGATAAACCTCGCCCTTGATGACCTGCCCGCTTTCGTGCCCCTTGCCTGCCACCAGCAGCGCGTCCCCGGGGCCCAGCGCATCAACCCCGCGCAAGATCGCCTCGGCCCGGTCGCCCACTTCGTTCGCATCAGGGCAGGCCGCCAGAACATCGGCGCGGATCGCGGCAGGCTCTTCGCTGCGCGGGTTGTCGTCGGTCACGAACAGCACATCCGCATGCGCCGCCGCCGCCGCCCCCATCAGGGGGCGCTTGGTGCGGTCACGGTCGCCACCCGCACCGAACACGATCACGATGCGGCCCATCACATGCGGGCGCAGCGCGCGCAGGGCCGTCGCAATGGCATCGGGCGTATGGGCATAATCCACGAAAACCGACGCCCCGTTCATGCGCGTGGCCGCCAGCTGCATCCGCCCCCGCACACCTGCAAGGTGCGGCAAGGCGGCAAAGACATCCCCCGGCGCATCGCCCGCCGCAATGGCCAGCCCGGCCGCAAGGCTGACGTTTTCCGCCTGAAACCCGCCGATCAGGTTCAGCCGCACTTGGAAATCGCGTCCCTGCCAGTTGATGCGCAGGTCCTGCCCCGTCGCATCAAAGCGCTGCGCGGTGATCGTCAGATCGCAGGCCGGATCATGGCCGACCGTGATGACACGCTGCCCGCGCCGCGCCGCCAGCGCCGCCACGGCGGCCCCTTTGGGATCATTCAGATTGACGACTGCCGCGCCATCGCCGGGCAGCACACGCTCGAACAGCGCTGCCTTTGCGTCAAAGTAGGCCGCCATCGTGTGGTGGTAGTCCAGGTGATCCTGCGTGAAATTGGTAAAACCCGCCGCCACCAGCCGCACACCGTCCATGCGCCGCTGGTCAAGACCGTGGCTCGATGCCTCCATCGCGGCATGGGTCACGCCCGCCTCTGCCGCCGCAGACAGCATCCGGTGCAGTGTGATCGGATCGGGTGTCGTATGCGCGCTTGGCGCGGTCCAGTCGCCCTCCACCCCCGTGGTGCCGATGTTGATCGCGGCATGGCCCAGCACCTGCCATATCTGGCGGGTAAAGGTCGCGACAGATGTCTTTCCATTGGTTCCTGTGACAGCCACCATGGTGGCGGGCTGGGCCGCAAACCACAGGGCTGCAGCGCCCGCAAGCGCCTCGCGCGCGTCTTCGGCGATCACCAGTGCCGCCTTGCTGTCGCGCAGGGCATCGCTTGCCATCCTGGCACCTGTGCGATCTGTCAAAACGGCAGCAGCACCCCGTTTCAAGGCAATGTCGATGTAGGCCGCCCCATGCACGGCCGATCCCGGCAACGCCGCAAACAAGCAGCCATCGGTCACCTGCCTGCTGTCGATGGCCAGGCCCGTGACACGCGCATCACGCCCGCCCGTGGCGGTCAGGCCAAGCTCTGCCAATGTCACGGTACGCTCAGTCATCCTTGCCTCGGGTCACGATCATGCCTGACGGGTCCGACCCGTCGCTTTAGTTATGCGCGGCTGTTAACCCATCCAAGGCGACAGATTCAACCTGTGGTCTGAGGCCTAACAGGGGGGCGGTGCGCCGGATGATTTCGGCAGCGACCGGCACGGACGTCCACCCCGCCGTGCGGCGCGGACGGGGGCCCGATGTTTCCACGGGTTCATCCAGCGTGACAGTCAGCACATATTGCGGGTCGTTCGCGGGAAAGACCGACGCGAATGTATTGACCACCCGGTCATCATAATATCCCCCGTTGGGGGCGGGTTTGTCGGCCGTGCCCGTTTTTCCTGCGACGGCGTAACCCGGAACCTCGCCCAGACTGGCGGTGCCGCGCACCACGACCTGACGCAGCATCGCGACGGCGTTCTGCGCCACCTCTTCGCGCATCACGCGGGGGCCGGACATCGGCTCATCCCGGCGCAGGATCGTGGGGGTCACCCTGATGCCGCCATTCGCAATGGTCGCATAGGCGGCTGCCAGATGCAGCGGGCTGGCCGACACGCCATGGCCGTAAGATGCCGTGATCGTCGTGATTTCCGCCCAGCGTCTGGGGAAAAGCGGCTTTGCGCCCGGCGCTTCGACCAGCTCGATGGACGTCGGATCGAACAGCCCCAGCGATCGCAGGAACGCCTGTTGCCGCACCCCGCCGATCTGCATGGCCAGATGGGCCGTGCCGACGTTTGACGACTGCACGATAACGTCCGTGACGCTCAGCAGGGGGCCGTAGTTATGCCCCTCGAACTCATTGATGGTAAAGCGGCCAAAGCGCATCGGCGCATCGGCATCAACCATCGTTTCGGGATTGACCAGTCCCAGTTCCATCGCCTGGGCCGCTGCAAAGATTTTGAAGGTGCTGCCCAACTCGTAAACGCCCTGCAGGCCGCGATTGAACAGCGGGCTATCGCTCGGCTCGCCTTCTGTGGGCAGGTTGGGGCGGTCATTGGGATCGAAATCGGGCAGGCTGACCATGGCCAGCACTTCGCCCGTATGCACATCCATCAGGATCGCCGCCGCCCCCTTGGCATTCATCATCGTCATGCCGGTATCCAGCACCTCCTGGACCGTCGCCTGCACTGTCAGATCAATCGACAGCGCAAGTGGCGTTCCCGCCTGTGCCGGATCGCGCAGGCGCGCATCTTCGGCCTTTTCAACGCCTGCGGTGCCGATGACTTCTGCCGAATTCACGCCTTCCGCGCCAAAGCTTGCCCCGCCCAGGATATGCGCCGCCAGCCGTCCATTCGGGTAAAGCCGCACTTCGCGCGGGCCGAACAGCAGGCCCGGATCGCCGATTTCATGGACCAGCTGCACCTGTTCGGGAGACAGAACCCGCTTGATCCACATGAAACTGCGCCCATCCGTAAAGCGCCGTTCCAGCGTTGCCGCATCAAGATCGGGAAAGATCACCGCCAGTTCGCGCGCAACCCGCGCCGGATCGACCATGATCCGCGGTTGCGCATAAAGCGCATGGGTCAGCATGTTGGTCGCGAGCACCCGCCCGTTGCGATCCGTGATATCTGCGCGTTGCGCCAGAATTTCGGCTCCGGGGGCGGAGGCCACAGGTTCCACCGGCTGGGTCGCGGCCATCAGGCCCATGCGCGCGCCGATGGTCCCAAAAGCCATCACGAACCCGCATCCCAGCAGCAGCAAACGCACCTGCGAGCGTCCGCGCGCCTTGTCCCGCAGCACGTCATTCCGGCGCGCCACATTTTCGCGTTCGATGACATCGGGATTTTCGCCCTTTTGCCGGGCGGACAGGATCCGGGCCAGCGGCCGCAGCGGGGTACGGATCATGGGGTCGGCTCCTCTGTCGCTGTACTGTCGCCGATCACATCGACGGTATCACTGATCGTGGGCAACTGGATCGACGGATAGCCGATGTCCTGCGGCTGGCCGAACTGTTCGGGCTGCAGCGGCAGTAACCCCAGCCTGTCGAAATTGATCGTCGCCAGATCGCGCAGCCGGTCCGGGCGGTTGAGGTAGGCCCATTCCGCCCGCTGGATCGACAGCGCCTCGCGCAGATCGGCGATATCGCCCTGCAGATCACGGACCTCACGCAAGGCGGCTTGCGTCGCATAATTCTCGCGGTAGGCCCAGAAGGCGAGGCCGAGCACCGCAAGGGCCGACAGCACATAAAGGAATGATCGCATCAGCGGCGCCCTTTCCGGATGATCTGCGGCACGCCCAGTGCGGCGGGATCAAGGCCGCGCGCGGGCACGCCCGTGCGGCGGCCGACCCGCAGTTTGGCCGAACGCGCGCGGGGGTTGCGGGTGATCTCGGCCTCATCGGGGGCCACGGCGCGGCGGGTGACCAGATCAAAGCGGGCCGCATCCTCGGTGCGGGCGGGCGCATAGCGGTTGGCATTCGCCTCACCACCCGAGGCCAGCTGGAAGAACCGCTTCACGATCCGGTCTTCCAGCGAATGAAAGGTCACCACGGCCAGATACCCGCCTGGTTTCAAGACGCGTTCGGCCGCGGCCAACCCTTCGGCGAGTTCGGTGAATTCCGTGTTTACCGCGATGCGGATCGCCTGAAAACTGCGCGTGGCCGGATGGCTTTGCCCCGGTTTCGGGCGCGGCAGACAGCGCGAGACGATTTCGGCCAGTTGCAAAGTGGTTTCGATCCGCGCCGTTGCACGCGCGCCCACAATCGCCCGCGCAATCCGGCGCGAGGCGTGCTCTTCACCATAAAGATAAAGGATATCAGCGATATGTGCCTCTTCAGCCTCGTTGACGAGATCGGCCGCGCTCTCGCCTTGCTGGCTCATCCGCATGTCCAGCGGACCATCCTTGGCAAAGGAAAAACCGCGCCCGGCCAGATCAAGCTGCATGGATGAAACACCCAAATCCAGCACCACGCCGTCCAGCGGACCATCCGCATGCTTGTCAAGTTCACTGAAATTGCCCGCGACCAGCGTCAGACGATCGCCATATTCGCTGGCCCAGGATGCGGCCATCTGCAGGGCCAGCGGATCGCGGTCGACGCCGATCACATGATCCGCGCCCGCCGCGAGCAACCCCCTGGCATAGCCGCCTGCACCGAATGTGCCGTCCAACCAGCGGCCGGTGACGGGGGCCACCGCCGCCAGCAGCGGTTCAAGCAAAACCGGGATATGCGAGGGGCGACCGGGCGGCAGATCGCGGTCAGACATCGCGTCAGGTCTCCGGATCAGGCGGCAGCAGCGACAGCATGTCCTGCCCGCCCGCCAGCAACTCATCCCCGCCCTGCGCGTCAAGCTCTGCCTCATAGGCGTCGCGCCGCCAGATCTGGAACTTGTCCAATGTACCTGCGAAAACCGCCTCGGCTCCGTCTTTCAGATCGGTCATCCCGGTCTTCTAGCGCGCCTTGGCCTGCAGCACGATCCGCCCGTCTGTGTCGATCTCAACCGTCTGCGACAGCGTGATCATGTGGCGTTCCAGATAGCGCCGCTGGGCCGAGCCGATCTGCATCCGTCCGATGCGCGCCTCGATCCGCGCCATTTCGGCCAGCGTGTAGCATTCCAGGAATTTCCGGTCACCGCCATAGACGATCACGACTCGCGGGTTCGGGCCCTGTGCCGGATCGCCCGCCTCCAGAACACGCCGAAAAGGCGCCGGGATACTGACCCGCGCCTTCCCATCTACCTTCTGGTAGAACTCGCCTCTGAACGTCTCGGCCATTTGCCCGGCGGCCCTTCTGTCTTTGCCCCTTTTCGAGGCTTAAAAATGAAAACGGCGGATCGAGCTGCTGCCACTGCTCGATCCGCCGCCTGTCCCATCGCTGGGCGTCCAGCTGCGCGCGCCACCTGGGGGAGATGTCTGCTCGCTCGCGCGCCGGATCTCTTGGTTCAATGAAAGCGGGTGCCTGTATGAAACCTGACTTCGCCTTGTTCGGGGTCTTGTTGCCGCCCCTGCTTGTCACTGCCCGTCTTCATCTTCGTGAGGAAAGGGATGCCATGGGATTTCATGGGAAGCAATGGAAAAATTGACCTTTGATCGCGAATATCTAGTCGGACAACCATCCTCAAAACATCATCTTGTATACACTTTGACTATATGTGGCTGATAAATGGCCTCGCATCGGTATGACGCACCTATATGTTGATGGTCAAAAATTTCCCATGAACTCCCATATATTATGCATTTTTCTTGACACTCGGGGCAAGCCAGCATGAATTCAGTCTGCATCCGAGCCAAAATGACCCCGATTCAGCACCTTTCACAGCGAATCACGCCGTGGTGTTAGGGTGTGATTCGGATCAATTCCCACGGTTTCCCATGGCCAGTCACGATCAGGTCAGGCCATTCCGCCCGCGACCAAACGCGCCGCCAGTTGGCCATAGGCATCGGCTGCCGGCCCATTACCTGCCGCAACCGGTGTTCCCGCATCGCCCGCCAGACGCACGTCAATGCTCAGGGGGAGTTCCCCCAGAAATGGCAGGCCCAGCTTTTCCGCCTCGGCCCGGACACCGCCATGGCCGAACAGATGCGCTTCATGCCCGCACTTCGGGCAGATATACGTCGACATGTTTTCAATCAGGCCCAGCACCGGCGTCTTCAGCTTCACAAACATATCCAGCGCCTTTCTTGCATCCAGCAGCGCCACATCCTGCGGCGTGGACACAACGATTGCCCCCGTCAGCTGCGTGCGCTGGCACAGGGTCAGCTGGATATCGCCCGTCCCCGGCGGCAGATCGACGATCAGCACATCCAACTGCCCCCAGGCCACCTGCGTCAGCAGCTGTTGCAATGCGCCCATGATCATCGGGCCGCGCCAGACCACCGCCTCATCTTCTTTCAGCATCAGGCCGATCGACATCATGGTCACGCCATGCGCAACGAGGGGTTCTATGATCTTGCCATCCGGGCTGCCGGGGCGTTTGTTCACCCCCATCATGCGCGGCTGGCTGGGGCCATAGATATCGGCGTCCAGCAACCCGACCCGCCTGCCCTGCCGTGCCAAAGCCACGGCGAGGTTCGATGACACC
>JAAFHS010000063.1 GCA_013298485.1 Rhodobacterales bacterium | reverse complement strand
CGTTCCGCGCGCGTCTCAGACGATTGGCGACCTTCAAAGGCATTTCGCCACCAAAGCCGGGCATGGGCCGGACACAGGCATCGCCGCTTACCAACGAAAGCCGCGCTGAAGTCCATACTTCCGTCAGGATAAGAACCCCGCCGCCGCAACACTGTCCAAGCTCCGGCCCCAGCGCAATCTTGTCGAGCCGATCTCCCAACTCTATCGCCTCTCTGGCCCGAGCCGTCGCCTCCCATTCCAGTGCACCGCCTCCAATCGTGCCGGATTGACCATCGTGCCATACCAGCATCGAAGCCCCCACCTCACGCGGGCTCGATCCAGCATGCGCGGCAATCACTACCCGGGCCACAGGCCCGTGCGCATCAATCGCCGCCTGCAGGGCTGCCACATCAAACATCTCGCACCCGTTCCACCGCCCACAGTACCCGCTCCGCTGTCGCAGGCGCGTCGAGGGCCGGATAGACCGACCCATCCCCGCAGGCCGCCACCGCATCGCTCAGTGCCATCAGTACCGATATCCCCAGCATGAAGGGCGGCTCACCCACGGCTTTTGATTTCCCCACCGCATCCTCACGGTTCGGCTGCCCCCACAGGGCCACGTTGAACACGGGCGGCCGATCCGAACAGGCGGGGATCTTGTAGGTGCTCGGCGCATGCGTCGAAAGTCGGCCTTTCCCGTCCCATACCAGCTCCTCCGTCGTCAGCCACCCCGCACCCTGCACATAAGCCCCCTCGATCTGCCCGATATCCAAGGCCGGGTTCAACGATGTCCCCGTATCATGCAGGATATCCGTGCGCAGAATGCGGTTTTCCCCCGTCAGCGTGTCGATCACCACTTCCGTCACTGCCGCCCCGTAGGCGAAATAATAGAATGGCCGCCCCGTGCCCCGCACCCTGTCCCACACGATCTTCGGCGTTGCGTAAAACCCTGTCGATGACAGCGATATCCGCGCCTGATAGGCCCACATCACCACCCGCGCGAAATCATAGGTCTCGCCCGCCACGCGCACCATGCCGTCCGCAAACCGCACTGCCCCCGGCTTCACCTGATGCTTTTCCGCCAGAAAATCCGCCATCCGCCCCCGGATCACCTCTGCCGCCACCTTCGCTGCCATCCCGTTCAGATCAGCCCCCGAACTTGCCGCTGTCGCCGATGTATTCGGCACTTTCCCGGTATCCGTCGCCGTGATCTTCACTGCACCCGCATCAATCCCGAACACCCCCGCCACCACCTGCGCCACCTTCTGGAACAACCCTTGCCCCATCTCCGTGCCCCCGTGGTTCAGATGCACCGATCCGTCCTGATACACATGCACCAGCGCGCCCGCCTGGTTCAGCCAGGTCAGCGTAAAGGATATCCCGAACTTCACCGGCGTCAGCGCGATCCCCCGCTTCAGAATCGGGCTGCCCTTGTTCCATGCCGCAATCGCCGCCCGCCGCGCCTGAAAATCCGATGATTGTTCCAGCGCCGCCACCAGATCATGTCCGACAAAATCCTCAACCGGCATGTGATAGGGCGTGGTTTGCGCAACCCCCTCCTTCCTCTGTTGAAAACTATCCTCGGGGGGGCCGGGGGGCAGACGGCCCCCCGGCGCTGATGCAGCAGCATAAAAGTTGGCCTTTCGCACCACCAGCGGGTCCAGCCGCAGCGCATGCGCCACATGATCCATCACCCTCTCGATCCCCAGCATCCCCTGCGGCCCGCCAAAGCCGCGGAACGCCGTCGCACTTTGCGTATTCGTGCGCAAACGGTGACTCTCAATCCGGACCGCAGGCAAGTGATAGCAGTTATCCGCATGCAGCATCGCCCGGTCCGCCACAGGCAGGCTCAGATCCTGGCTCCAGCCGCAGCGCACCAGATGCGTGAACTCCAGCCCCAGAATGCGCCCCGCGTCATCCACCCCCGCCCGGTACAAAATCCGCAGATCATGCCGCTTGCCCGTGATGACCATGTCATCATCCCGGTCGTACCGCATCTTGCATGCCCGCCCCGTATCCCGCGCCGCAATCGCGCAGGCCATTGCCAAGGCGTTCCCCTGTGACTCCTTGCCCCCGAACCCCCCACCCATGCGCCGCACTTCCACCCGCACCGCCGACATCGGCAGATGCAGCGCATGCGCCACCTTGTGCTGGACCTCCGTCGGATGTTGGGTCGAGGAATAGACCAGCATCCCATCCTCCTGGGGGATCGCTGCCGCAACCTGACCTTCCAGATAAAAGTGCTCCTGCCCGCCCACCTCCATCCGGCCTTCGATCACATGCGCCGCCACGGCAATCGCAGCACTCGCATCACCTTTAGCCCAGATCACCGGCCCCTGTTCGAACCGCGCATCCGCCGCCAGCGCCTCATCCACCGTCAGGATCGCGGGCAGTTCGCGGTAAGTGATGCGCCCCAGCCGTGCGGCGGCCCGTGCCGCCAGATGACTGTCCGCCACCACCAGAAACACCGGCTGGCCCATATAATGCACCCGGTCCACCGCCAGCAGCGGCTCATCATGGGCTGACGGCGAACAGTCCGGCATCACCGCAAAGTCAGCGGCAGTATAGACCGCCACCACCCCCATCGATGCCCGCACCGCGCTGACGTCAATCTCCGCGATCTCGCCATGCGCGCAACCAGACAACCCAAAGGCCAGATGCAGCGCGCCGCCGGGCAGCGGGATGTCATCGACATAGCGCGCCGCCCCCGTCACATGCAGCGGGCCGGAATCATGCGGCAGCGCGCGACCCATGCTCATGGTGCCACCCCCAGCACATCCACAGGCAGCCCCGCCAGATCATGATGATACCGCAGCAGCATGTTCTGCGCCGCGCGCATCCGGTAATCGCCCGAGGCCCGCATATCCGACAGTGGCGTGAAATCCCCTGCCATTGCCGCCTGCGCCGCGGCGATGCGCGTCAAGCTGAAGGCGTGACCGACCAACGCCGCCTCTGCCCCCGCCGCCCGCTTCGGCACCCCTGCCATGCCGCCGAAGGCAATCCGCGCCGCCGTGACGGTCCCACCTTCAACCGTCAGATTGAAACAGCCGCAGACAGCACTGATATCCTGATCGAACCGTTTCGACAGCTTGTAGCAGCGCAGGGCAGGGGCCTCTGCCGGAAACCTCACCGCCTCCACAAACTCCCCCGGCTGACGGTCCTGCTTGCGGTAGTCCAGAAAGAAATCCTCCAGCGGCATCTCGCGCCGCATATCCCCGCGCCGCAGATGCAAGGTCGCCCCCAAGGCGATCAGCGCCGGTGGTCCGTCCCCGATCGGCGAGCCGTTGGCGATGTTCCCCCCGATCGTCGCCGCATTGCGCACCTGCACCGATGCATAACGCCGCAGCAGTTCCGCAAATGACGGATGCAAATCCTGCACCGCCGCCATCAGATCGGTGATCGTCACCCCCGCGCCCACGCGCAGCTGATCACCATCCCGGTCAACCCGCTGCAGATCGGCAATCCCGCCCAGAAACCCGACCTGCCCCAGATCGCGGAACTGCTTGGTCACCCACAGCCCCACATCCGTCGCCCCCGCAATCAGCGTCGCCTCCGGGTTGGTCGCATACCAGTCTGCAAGCGCGTTGGTGGTTGTCGGCTGAAACGCCGCAAGGGGGGCCGTCTGCCCCCCTCGGCCTGCGGCCTCACCCCCCGAGGATATTTTTGCAGAGAGGAAGGACGCATCGGTTCTCATCCAGTCTGGCACGGGCGCGGTGGCCGCCGCCTCTGCTGCCCGCACAATCGGCGCGTACCCCGTGCAACGGCACAGGTTCCCCGCCAGCACATCATCATGATCCCTGCGCCCCTGCGCATGCGCAACCGCCATGCTGACCACAAACCCCGGCGTGCAGAACCCGCATTGCGAGCCATGATGCGCCACCATCGCCTTTTGCACTGGATGCAGCGTATCATCCGGCCCGGACATCCCTTCGACCGTGCGCACCGCCTTGCCGTTCAGCTGTGGCAGGAACAGGATGCAGGCGTTCAGCACGCGGGCACCGTGTTCATCCGTCACCATCACCGTGCAGGCCCCGCAATCGCCCTCGTTGCATCCCTCTTTGGTGCCGCACAGATGCGCATCCTCGCGCAGCCAGTCCAGAAGTGTCCGGGTGGGGGAGGCCCCTGTCACCGTGACCTGCGTTCCGTTCAAGTGAAACGCGATGTCAGCCATAGGTCTTGCCCGCCGCGGTCTCTGCATCAAAGGCCATTCGTGCGCCCGCCCGATGCGGCGTAAAGCGGGTCGCACACCCAAGCCGTATGTGAAACCCCGCTGAGGCGTCTGGCAAGGACAATCTTCATGCGTCGCCCCCTTCCCCCTGACCCGGCGCTTCGCTAGGCTATTCCCATGTCAAACGCCCCCCGTTTTATCCATCTGCGCGTCCATACCGAACATTCCCTGCTGGAAGGGGCTGTCCCCGTCAAAAAGCTGGTCGATCTGTGCAAGTCCGCATCAATGCCCGCCGTCGCCGTGACTGACACCAATAACATGTTTGCGGCCCTTGAGTTTTCGGTCACTGCGCAGGGCGCGGGCATCCAGCCCATCGTCGGCTGCCAGATCAGCCTTGCCCATGATCCCGCAGCCCCCGGCGAAAAGCTCCGCCTGCCTGCGCCCATCGTGCTGCTGGCACAGAACGATGCGGGCTACATGAACCTGATGAAGCTGAACTCTGCCCTCTACATCGGCAAAGGCGGCCAGTTGCCCCAGATCACGCTGGCCGAACTCACCGCCCGCAGCGCGGGCCTCATTTGCCTGACCGGTGGCCCCGAAGGCCCGCTGGCCCTGCTGCTGGCCGCGGGGCAGCTGCCAAAAGCCCGCGCCCTGATGGCGGGTCTTGCCGCAGCCTTCCCCTCCCGCCTCTATGTCGAACTGCAACGCCATCCCGGCGAGGGCGGCCGCCTGCCTGAGGCCGAGGCGCGCTCCGAACGCGGGCTGGTCGAAATGGCCTATGACATGGGCCTGCCGCTGGTTGCGACCAATGATGTCTATTTCCCCAAGGCCGCGATGTATGAGGCCCATGATGCCCTGATCTGCATCGCCGACGGTGCCTATGTCGATCAACAGCAACCCCGCCGCCGCCTGACCCCCCAGCATTACTTCAAATCCGAGGCCGAGATGGCCACGCTGTTTGCCGACCTGCCCGAGGCGCTGGAGAATACCGTCGAAATCGCCCGCCGCTGCGCCTTTGCCGCCTACAAGCGCAATCCCATCCTGCCAAAGTTTGCCGATGACGAGGTGAATGAGCTTCGCCGTCAGGCCCACGCGGGCCTCACCGCCCGTCTTGCCATCATCCCCCATGCCGTCAGCGTCGCCGATTACACTGCGCGCCTTGATTTTGAACTGGGTGTGATCGAACAGATGGGCTTTCCCGGCTATTTCCTGATCGTCGCCGATTTCATCCAATGGGCGAAAAAGCAGGGCATCCCCGTCGGCCCCGGTCGCGGCTCGGGTGCCGGATCACTGGTCGCCTATGCCCTGACGATCACCGATCTTGATCCCCTGCGCTATGGCCTGCTGTTTGAACGCTTCCTGAACCCTGAACGGGTCAGCATGCCCGATTTCGACATCGACTTCTGCATGGACCGCCGCGAAGAGGTGATCACTTACGTTCAGGACCGCTATGGTCGCGACCGCGTCGGCCAGATCATCACCTTCGGTGCGTTGCTGTCCAAGGCCGCCATCCGCGATGTGGGCCGCGTGCTGCAGATGCCTTACGGGCAGGTGGACCGCCTGTCCAAGATGATCCCCGTCGAAGGCGTGAAACCCGTCAGCATCACCAAGGCCCTCGCGGATGAGCCGCGCCTGCGCGAGGCCGCCAAGGAAGAGGTCGTGAAACGCCTGCTCGACTACGGCCAGCAGATCGAAGGACTCTTGCGCAACGCCTCCACCCATGCCGCGGGCGTGGTGATCGGCGACAGGCCGCTGGACGAGTTGGTGCCGCTTTACCAGGATCCCCGCTCCGACATGCCCGCCACCCAGTTCAACATGAAATGGGTCGAAGCCGCAGGTCTGGTGAAGTTCGACTTTCTGGGCCTGAAAACCCTGACCGTCATTCAGAACGCCCTCGACCTTCTGCGCCTGCGCGGGATCGAGATCGACATCAGCCTGATCCCCCTCGACGACAAGGCTGCTTACGATCTCTACGCCGCCGCCAAAACCGTTGCCGTGTTTCAGGTGGAAAGCTCCGGCATGATGGACGCGCTGCGCCGCATGAAACCCACCTGCATCGAAGATATCGTGGCCCTTGTCGCCCTCTACCGCCCCGGCCCGATGGAAAACATCCCCGCCTATTGCGAGGTCAAGAACGGCCTGCGCGATCTGGAATCGATCCACCCCACCATCGACCATATCCTGAAAGAAACCCAAGGCATTATCGTCTATCAGGAACAGGTGATGGAAATTGCCCAGGTGATGGCCGGATACAGCCTCGGCGGGGCCGATCTTCTGCGCCGCGCCATGGG
Source organism: Rhodobacterales bacterium (assembly GCA_013298485.1). Classification (GTDB taxonomy): domain Bacteria; phylum Pseudomonadota; class Alphaproteobacteria; order Rhodobacterales; family Rhodobacteraceae; genus JAAFHS01. The sequence continues at coordinate 2,655 of JAAFHS010000063.1, read as the reverse complement.
CAAGAAGATCGCCGAAGAAATGGCCAAGGAACGCCCGAAATTCATCGAAGGGGCTGCCAGAACGCACAATATCAGTAGGGAAAAGGCAGGCGAAGTCTTTGACCTCTTGGAAAAATTCGCCAACTACGGCTTCAACAAATCCCATGCCGCCGCCTATGCCGTCGTCAGCTATCAGACCGCATGGCTGAAGGCCAATCACCCGGTCGAATTCATGGCCGCCGTGATGAACTGCGATATCCACCTCACCGACAAACTCGCCGTCTATAAGCGCGAGGTTGACAAGCTCGGCCTGAAAACCGTCGCCCCTTGCGTCAATGCCTCCCTCGCCACCTTCACCGTCCGCGACGGCCAGGTCGTCTATGCCCTGGGTGCGCTCAAGAACGTGGGCGTCGAGGCGATGAAACTGATTACCGAAGCCCGCGCGGGCAAACCCTTCACCACGCTTTTTGACTTCGCCCGCCGCGTCGATATGAAACGCATCGGCAAGCGCCCCCTCGAAATGCTCGCCCGTGCAGGCGCATTCGATGCGCTTGATCCCAACCGCGCCCGCGTGTTCGAAGCCCTCGATCCGCTGGTGGCTTATTCCGCCGCGATACACGAGGCGAAGTCGTCCAATCAGGTCTCTCTCTTCGGCGAGGCGGGCACCGATATTCCCGAACCGCGCATCCCTTACCGCGATGACTGGCTGGCCGTCGAACGCCTGGGCCACGAACATCAGGCCATTGGCTTTTACCTTTCCGGCCACCCCCTTGATGACTACATGTCCGCCCTGCGCCGCCGCGATGTGAAAACCCTCACCGAAATCACCGCACTGGCCGAACGCGCGCCCTTGGTTGCCAAAATCGCGGCCTCTATCAGCGGCAAACAGGAACGCAAATCCGCCCGCGGCAACCGTTTCGCCTTTGTCCAATGCTCCGACCCCACCGGTCTTTATGAGGTGACGGTCTTCTCCGACGTCCTGGAAACCGCGCGTGATCTCTTGGAGGCCGGCTCCTCCGTCGTTCTGACGGTTGAGGCGAACCTTGAAGGCGATACCCTGAAACTCCTTGCCCGCAGCGTGCAGCCGATTGATGCCGTGGCTGATCAGGCCGGGGCCTCCGCCTTCCGTATCCACCTCAACCGGGCCGAGGCCGCCGCCTCCATCGCCACCCTGCTGTCCCGCGTCGAAGGCCGCACCCGGGCGCAGATCACCCTCTGCGTGCCCGACGATCAGGGTCGCGAGATCGACCTGACCCTGCCGCAACCCTATCCCATCACCCCGCAAATCCGGGGTGCCATCAAGGCCATGCAAGGCGTCGTGATGGTCGAAGAGGTGTAGCACCGCAGCTGCGCGCCGATGCCCCGGCGGCAAAGCCGCCTCGCGATCAATGTGCGCTGAACTAGGCGGCCTCAGCCGGTCTGCGCACCAAAGGTGCCGCCTCGATCACCAGCGGATGAAACGCCGTTCCCGCATCCAGCAGCGCAAAGAACTGCTGGCGCATCCGCGGTTCCCAATAGGCGTTGATGTGTTCGGCCACCCCCGTCACACCTTCCGCATGCGGTTTGGTGGTAAAGAACGTGGCGATCTGGTTCGCCATATGGATCATCTTTTCAGGCGACATCGGCGGCCCTTTCCGGATTGATGCGATGGGGATGGGTGAACACCTCGAACCGGTCACCCTTTGCCAGTGCCACCAGCGTGATGCCTGCGCAGTCGGCCAGCGCAACCGCCTCAGCCGTCGGTGCCGACACCGCAATCAGGACGGGTGCACCCAGCATCGCTACCTTTTGCACCAGATCAATCGACACGCGGCTCGTCATCACCACGGCACCCGCCGGGGCCGGAAACACCGCCCCGATCAGCTTGTCCAGCGCGTTGTGCCGCCCCACATCCTCACGTGCCGCGACGATCCCGCGCCCTGGCACCCAATAGGCCGCCGCATGCGCCGCCCGCGTCGCATCATGCAACGCCTGATGCTGCGGCAAGGCTGCCACCGCATCGCAAATCTGTGCGGGCGAAAGGCGCAGATCGCCCGTCACCTGCGGCACATCCCGCAGCGCCTGTTCAATGGAATCGATCCCGCACAGCCCGCAACCCACCGGCCCCGCCATCATGCGCCGCCGCGCCGCCAGCCGCGCCTCCGCTTCCGGTACCAGCCAGGTCTGCACGTCAATGCCACCCTCGGCATCCACAGCCGTGATGCTCTCAATCTCCGCCAGCGCCGCGATCCCCTCGCTGATCGCGAACCCCCGCGCAAAATCCACCAGATCGACAGGTGAGGCCATCATCACCGCCTGCGTCGTCCCGTTGAACGACAGTGCCACCGCCACCTCATCCGGCAGTTCGCGTGTGCCTTCCACCATCAGGCCGCCCGCATAGACCATGCGCGATATGGGGTGATGCGCTTTCATTCGGCCGCCGGCAGGATACGCCGCGAATGCGCGGCCTGGGCGTTGTATTCCTCCTGCCATTCCGTCGGCCCGTTCGACGGGCTGACCTGCACCGCTGTCACCTTGTATTCCGGGCAGTTCGTCGCCCAATCACTGAAATCCGTGGTGATCACATTGGCCTGCGTATCCGGGTGGTGGAAGGTCGTGTAAACCACCCCAGGGCTGACCCGGTCCGTCACTTGCGCACGCAGTGATGTCGCCCCAGACCGGCTCGCCAGACGGACC
>JAAFHS010000064.1 GCA_013298485.1 Rhodobacterales bacterium | reverse complement strand
CGCGATATCAGCCACCCATTCGGTACCGCCGCCAAAAACCGCCCCGAAGATGAATTGCGCAAACAGCAGGAACCCGATCATGCTGAAGGCGCGGTACTGGTTCGCCCCCTGCGCCACCAGCCGCACCCACATCAGGAATGTGAACGCGCCGATCATGCCGTAAACAGCAGGATATCCCCCGATCAGCACCGTCTTCAGGACCGGAATGGCCGTATAGACCAGCGCCGCAAAGGCAGCCGAACCAAAGAAGACGGCAAGGATGGCCCACCAGCGAAACACCTCGCCCACCATCTTGCCAAGCGCCAGAAAGATCACCACGACAAAAACCGCACTGGTCAGATTGCCCTGCACCATGGGATAGCTGATCAACCGCAGAAGATCGGCCACCGGATAGCGTTCCGTCGCGATCATGTCGCGCAGAAGGTCGGGGAAGAAGGCAAACTGCTCCAACGCCGCGATCCGCCATCCGATCGCATCCGGCCCCCCGATCACCCCGCGTGCGCCAAGGTTCAACACAGCCTCGATTGCGATCATCGGCAGGGCAATGATCCAGACAACGGGCGGCAGCGGGTTCAGCGGTGAGGCGTTGTGATCCATCGGGTTCCGTGATGTTGACGGGGCCAGCGCCCACAGGTATCCGCCATCTGACGCATTTGCCAGACAGAGGCCAGCATGAACCATCCGGAGACACTGCCACAAGGGGTGACCCCCCGCATATTCTCAGGCATCCAGCCGTCGGGTGGCCTGACCCTTGGCAATTATCTCGGCGCGCTCAAGCGGTTCGTGCAAAAGCAGGACGAAGGCATCGAGACGGTCTATTGCCTTGTCGACATGCACGCGATCACCGTCTGGCAGGACCCCGCCAAACTGCGCCATGCCACGCGTGAGGCGGCGGCGGGCTTCATCGCCGCAGGGATTGATCCCGCACGGTCGATCCTGTTCAACCAAAGCCAGGTCAGCGCCCATGTCGAACTCGCCTGGATTTTCAACTGCGTCGCACGGCTGGGCTGGATGAGCCGGATGACCCAGTTCAAGGACAAGGCCGGGGCCAACAGCGAGAATGTATCGCTTGGCCTTTACGCTTATCCCGCCCTGATGGCTGCCGACATCCTGGCCTACCGCGCCACGCATGTGCCCGTGGGCGAGGATCAGAAACAGCATATCGAACTGACCCGCGACATCGCCGCCAAGTTCAACAACGACTACGGTGTGAACTTTTTCCCACTGACCGAACCTGTCATCGAAGGGGCCGCCACGCGCGTGATGTCCCTGCGCGATGGCACCAAAAAGATGTCGAAATCCGACCCCTCCGATCAAAGCCGCATCAACCTGACCGATGATGCCGACACGATTGCAAAGAAAATCCGCAAGGCCAAGACCGATGCCGAACCGCTGCCGGGCAGCCTCGATGGTCTGCGCGACCGCCCCGATGCCCGCAATCTGGTGAATATCTACGCAGCCCTCGCCGACATGACGCCCGATGCGGTGATCACGCAATACGCAGGCGCGCAGTTCGGCACCTTCAAACCCGCGCTCGCCGATCTGGCCGTCGCCAAACTGTCGCCCATCACCACCCAGATGACCCGCCTGATGCAGGACCCGGCCGAGATTGACCGGATACTGGGTGAAGGTGCCGCCCGGGCCGATGCGATCGCGCGGCCCATTGTGGATCAGGTCTATGACATCGTGGGGATGATCCGCGCGCGACGCTGATCGGATGATGCCGATAGGGCAAAACGCGGGCAGGCTGTCACAGAATCGCGACGTTGAAGCGGTAACGTGAGGCACGGTGTCCCATCGTGACCCCGGGCGCACGGCTCTGTCCCCCTGTCATCCCTGGCGGTTCCCGCCGCCTGCGGCCCTGCGTCCCCTTTGCCCCCGATACCGCGTTGCGGATCGGGGGCTTTTTTTTGCGCAGGTCCTGTGCGGCGGCCCGCAATCGACAGGCCCAGAGACGCCGCAGTATAAGGCGGCAGGACAATGACAGGAGCGCACCGTGACCCCGACACACCCCGCCACGCGCGTTGGTCACGTGCATCTGCGCGTGGCCGATCTTGACCGGGCAATTGCCTTTTATTCCGGCGTGTTGGGGTTCGCGCTGCAACAACGCTACGGCACGCAGGCGGCGTTTCTGGGTGCCGGCGGCTATCACCACCACATCGGTCTGAACACCTGGGATAGTGCCGGTGGCATGCCGCCCCCGCCCGGCCATACCGGGCTTTATCACACGGCCTTTCTGTTTCCCGACCGCGCCTCGCTTGGGGCCGCCATCAAGCGGGTCGTGGCAGCAGGTATCCCGCTGACCGGGGCCGCCGATCATGGCGTCAGCGAGGCGGTGTATCTTGACGACCCCGACGGCAATGGGGTGGAACTGTACCGCGACCGCGCCGCGGCCGACTGGCCGCGCGATGCGGCGGGCAACCTCGCGATGTTCAACCGGCACCTTGATGTGGCAGCCCTGATCGCAGAGGCGGTTGATACAGCGTGAAGATACAGGATGAAATGGTGGACCCAGAGCGATTCGAACGCCCGACCCTCAGATTCGTAGTCTGATGCTCTATCCAGCTGAGCTATGGATCCACTGCCGGGGGGATTAGTCTGCCGGGACGGCGTTTGCAAGGACAAAACGTGTCAGGCCGGCTCGACGGCACCGATCTGTTTGGGCAGACGGATCACGAATTCGGTGCCGTCCCCGTCACTGCGCGCCAGTTCCAGGACGCCACCATGGCCGCGCACCAGTTCGGCGGAAATGACAAGGCCCAACCCCGTGCCGCCCTTGCGCACCCCGCCCTGAAAGGCCGTGAACAGATTGTCGCGCGCGCGGGGCGGCAGGCCCGGCCCGGTGTCACCGACACGGATCTGCCAGCCTGTGTCATCCTCGATTGCCGAGACTTCGATTGTGCCGGGTTTTCCTGTGGCCTCAATGGCTTGGCGTGCATTTCGCAGCAGGTTCGACAGCACGCGGTACAGCTGTTCGGGGTCCGCGCGCAGCTGATAGGTCGGGGGGATGTCGATCAGGCTGGTGACCAGACCGCCGGGCGTCATGCCTTCGCCTTCGACCACGTCTTCAACCAGCTGCAGCAGGGCCACGCGCGACATGACGGGCGCGTGTTCTTCGGCCTTCCCGAAGGCGAGCGTGCTTTCGCACAAGGACACTGCACGGCTGATGGAACCGATCAGCTTTGGCGCGGATTTCGCCACAGCAGGGTCGGTACTGGTTTCGATCCGGTCCGCGAACAGCTGCGCCGTGGTCAGGATGTTGCGCAGATCATGGCTGATCTTGGCCACCGCCCCCCCCAGTTGCGCCAGCCTTTCCTTCTGTTTCAACGCCCCCGTCAGCTGGGTCTGCAGCGAATGCAGCGCGTCTTCGGCGGTGCGCAACTCCACCACGCTGGCCTTGGGCGTGATCAGGCGGCGGGCGTCTTCGGGGGCCTGCGCATAGGCATCGATCTGGCGCACCACATTGCGGATCGGCAGCACCAGAAGGCGGCGCACGGCCAGGAACAACAGGAACGCCGTCACGATTGATATCAGCGCCGACAGCAGCAGAATACGAAAGCCGTAATCCAGCATGGCGTCGCGCAAGGGCTTGGTATCCATGGTAATTTCAATCAGCAACCCGGCCTGGCGCACCGGGTTTCCGATCACCCGGATCACCTGGTTTTTGGGCGTGAACAGCATGCTGAACGCCTCGCGGATCAGGGTCCAGGGCATGGTCACGCGCAGATCGATGGTCTGGGTAATCTCGTTCGGCATGGGCGAGGACAGCACCAGCTGGCGTACCTCATCCCGGCGCAGAACCACGTTGAACACCTCGGCATTGGCCAGCAGTTCCTGCTCCAGCTCAGGCATGATGATGTCATCCGAGGCGAGCACCGACAGCGCCGCGATCTGGGCTTTTTCCAGCCGCAACTGCAGATAATCCACCTGAAACCGCGCGATGGACGGCACAAAGATCAGCACTTCGGCCAGCATGACAAAGGCCACGGTCAGCAGAAGGAACCGCCCTGACAGCGTGTTCAGAAACCGCCCCGACCCTGCCTTCACCGTCGCCTCATTTTCCAGATATGGGCTATGGTGACCGAGTTTCGGGGTGGGATCAAGCCGGGGTCAGACATGGCGCGCAAACCATTGCGAACGCTGTATTAAACTGGAGTGTAGACAAAAAATGAAGTCTCTGGAAAAGATACAGGAACAGGCCAGAAAGGGGCCATACCCGTTTCGCAGATGCGCCGCGTTAACCATGCTTTCGCGAATCAGGGCAGCCAGCGCTGCACCAGCCCCACGATCCGCTTGACGCGCGGGCTGTCGAACAGGGATGGCGTGAAATAGGCCCCCGCCGCGCGCTTGCTGATTTCGCCCAGCGTGGGGTACGGGGCAACCATCCCGGCGATCTGGCCCATCTTCATGCGGTTCGCGATGGCCAGCGCCCAGAGGCCGATCAACTCCCCCGCCTGCGGCCCGGCAATGGAACATCCGACAGGGCAGCCCTTGACCACCATGACCTTCAGCAGGCCCTGCGCACGGCCTTCGGTCTGGGCGCGGTCGTTGTGGTGGAAATCCTGCCGGATCACGGTCAGGGCGGCCCCATGCGCCTTGCGCGCCTCACCTTCCGTCATCCCCACCTGTGCCAGTTCAGGGTCGGTATAGGTGGCCCAGGGGATGTGATGCACATGGGCCCTGGCGGGCAGGCCGAACAGCATCTGCCGGATCAGAATGCCTGCGTGATAACCCGCGACATGGGTGAACTGCAGCCCGCCCGCGGCATCGCCCGCCGCATAGACACGTTTGTTGGTGGTGGAGCGCAGGTTGGCCCCGACGGTGATGCCTTTGCGGGTATAGGCGACGCCCGCGGCATCCAGGTTCAGATGATCGAGTGTGACTGCGCGGCCCACGGCCATCAGGAGATGACTGCCCGCAATTACGCGGCCATCGGCAAGGTCCACGGACACAGCCCCTTCGCTACCTGCGATTTTTGCAACGGCGGTGCCTTCCAAAATCTCGACCCCTTCGGCGCGGAGGGCGGCAAGGATGACGGCGGCGCAGTCGGGATCGTCTTTGCCAAGGGCACGCGCCCCCTCGACCACCGTCACGCGGCATCCCAGACGCCGGTGCGCCTGCGCCATTTCCATCCCGATCGGGCCGCCACCGATGATGATCAGATGATCAGGCTTTACCCGCAGATCGAAGATGGTTTCATTGGTGTAGTACGGCGTCGCATCCACCCCCGGAATGGGCGGCACGAAAGGGCGCGATCCGGTGGCCACGACAAAGCGGCGCGCGGTAACCGCGCGATCCCCGGCCAGCAGCGTGGTGGGCGAGGTGAAACTGCCCCAGGCGCGGATGACCTGCACACCCAGCCCTTCGAACCGTTCCTGACTGTCGACGGGTGCAATGGTGGCGATGACGCGCGCCACATGATCCTTAACGGCGGCAAAATCGACCTGCGGGGCGGCGGGCGTGATACCAAAGGGGGCACCGGTGGTCATCGCATGCGCGTGCTTGGCTGCCGCCAGCAGCGCCTTGGATGGCACGCAGCCCGCATTCAGGCAATCACCACCCATCTCGCCCGCCTCAACCAGCACAACCTTGGCACCCATCTGGACGGCCCCGGCCGCGATGGACAGCCCGCCTGAACCTGCGCCGATGATGCAGATATCCGTCTTGACCGGCGTCATGGCGCACGCCTTTTCAGGAAGATCGGCAAGGCCGACAGGGCGGCAAGGCCAAGGATCGGTCCGATGATATGGGGCTGCCAGAAGATCGACAGATCAGGCATCTCACCGCGCGCGAATACCTCACCCAGGCCAGAGCCGATGGAGGTGAAGACAAGCGCGCCGGGAATGATCCCAAGACAGGTGGAGATGACAAAGCGCGATACCTTCGTGCCGGTGAAGGCCGGGATCAGATTGGCCAGAAAGAACGGCACGATGGGCACAAGGCGCATGATGAACAGCATCGACCATTCGTTTTCGCGCAAGGCTGATTGCAGGCGCGCGGCGGCCCCGCCACCCGCCGCCATGCGCTGCGACAGGCTGGCCCCGAATCCGGTGCGGGCCGCAAGGAAGATGGCACAGGCCCCGATGGTGGCGGCCACGACATTATAGGCGACGCCGGGAAACAGGCCGAACAGGAACCCGCCCGTCAGCGTCATCAATGTGGCACCCGGCAGGCTGAAGCCCACGACAAGGGCATAGGCGGCGATGAACCCCAGAACGCTCGTCAGGTAATGCGCATCGCGGAAGGCGATCAGATCGGCATGGTTTTTTGCCAGCAGATCGAACGAGATGTATTTGCGCAGAAAGATGAACCCTGCCACGGCCACGATCAGGATCACGATGATCGGCAGCTTTGCGGCAAGGCCGTTGCGCGGGGGGGGCGGGGTCGTGGTCATCAGGCTCCGGTCGGTCTTGCGGCTGGTTCGGGACAGCATGACCGGACGCGCGGGCCAGTGATAGCCCCTTCACGCAGGCTTGAGGGACATGTCAGGCGGCCTGATCGGCCAGCGCCTTGTTCTACGGCGCGGACTGGCGGCATTGCGGGCCAGAGGCATGGCTGAAATCGGCCCTGCGCACGCGGCGGGTGGCCGTTGCGCGTGAGGTGCTGCTGGCCGCCTTCGCGGGCGCGCCAGAAAACGGCCCGGCATGCAGATTTCCGCCTGCGGTGAATTGACTTGGGCACCGCACCTCCGTAAAGGACAACCTTCGAATGACACCGCGCTCGAATCCGCACCCGGGTTTGCGCGGCATGACTGATGGAGACCTGCGATGAAGCGTACATTCCAACCCTCGAACCTTGTGCGCGCACGCCGCCACGGTTTCCGCGCCCGCATGGCCACGAAGGGCGGTCGCCTTGTGTTGGCCGCGCGCCGCGCCAAGGGCCGCAAGAAACTGTCCGCCTAAGTGACTTTGGCCCCGCCGCGGGCCGGATGAGGACCAAGGCCATGATGCCGCCGGAGGCTGATGTGACAGAGGGGATGCCCGGGGTCACAGATGCACCCCCGGCGGTTTTCGTTTGCGCGATTGACATGCTGAAGACGCGTCCGGATTTTCTGCGCGCAGCCGCGGCGCGGCGGCAGGGGACGGGCGGGTTCATGCTGCAGGCGCGGGCGCGCGGCGATGACAGTGCCGTGGTCCGCGTGGGCTATACCGCATCCAAGAAGATCGGGAACGCGGTGCTGCGCAACCGGGCCAAGCGGCGCCTGCGCGCAGTCGTCCGCGCCGTGCTGCCGCGGGCCGCACGACCGGGATGGGACTATGTGCTGGTGGCGCGGCCGGGGGCAACGGTGGCGCGCGACTTTACCGTGCTGCTCGACGAACTGCGCGACGCCCTCGCCCGCATCCACAAAGACCGTCCATGACGCCGCTGGCGCATGTCATCGCCCTGCCGGTGCGGGCCTACCGGCTGCTGCTCAGCCCCTGGGTCGGGCATGGCTGCCGGTTCCAGCCGACATGTTCGGCCTATGCGATGGAAGCTTTGGCCCGCCACGGCGGCGTGAAGGGCAGCTATCTGGCCGCGCATCGCATCTGCCGCTGCCATCCCTGGGGCGGCGAGGGGTATGATCCGGTGCCGGGGGCGGACGCGGCAGACGGATGAGGTCTGCTTTGCGGGACATACATATTTTTGACAGCCACACCGGGAGCCGCCGCACAGGTATGGAAAGCCGTGCTTGCCGAACAGGTGTGAGACTGGCACTCTGATCACGATGTTGTCATAGGATCATAACATGAAATTTTATCTGATGCTTGCTGCCGGACTTTGGGCCGGATCAACCATTGTTGCGACCGCGCAAGAGGCGGCCCCGGAAAACGGGCCGCTGTGCAGCGGTACCGCCGCCGACTGGATGGGCGGATCGGCGGAAGGTGCCGTCGTGGGTGCTGCCAGCGCGCCGCTGGTGCAGCAGGCCAACGCTTCGGCCAGCCAGATACCCGTCTTCGCCTTCCGGGTCGACGGCGCGGCACAGGACACGCGGATTGAGGCGATGGCGGTCAATGGCGATCCGCAGATCACGCTGAGCACGCCGGACGGGCGGGTGCTGGCCGAGAATGACGATTACGGCGGCGGCCTGAACGCGCAGGCCACAAGCCTGCTGGAACCGGGCGATTACTGCGTGCGGATGTCATCGGTGGGCGGCGAGCCGATCACCGCGACGATCCAGGTCAGCCGCACCGATCAGGTGGCGCTGCTGCCCGAGGCCATCGATACCACGATCAACGCCTGCCTGCCCGACACAGCGACGACGCCTTTGGTCGAAGGCCCGCTGGGCGCGGCACTGGCCACCGGGCGCGTGTCGCGGGATATCGGATCGGATGTCGCCTACCTGCGTTTCGACCTGGCCGAAGGGGCATCGCTGACGCTGCGGGCAGAAAGTGAGCTGCTTGATCCGCAGATCAAGCTTTATGACGCCGCAGGCGCGCTTCTGGCCGAAAACGATGACGCCGAAAACCTGAACGCGCGGCTCGATTTCCTCACAGCACTTCCGCCCGGCACCTATTGCGTGGCGGCGGGTCCCCTGTCGGCGGGCGAAGGCACGATCACTGTGTCGGCCGAAACGCTGGATCGCGACAGCTATCTGCGTGGGGCCTGGCGGCGCGGCGAACTCGCCCCGCCCAAGGGTGCGGACTATCCCGTGCAGGCGATCGATCTGGCAAAGGAATCCGAGACATTGGTGCTGCATGACGGGTCCGCGCAATGGCTGGCCTTCGACATTCCCGAAGAAACCGTGCTGATCATCAGCTCGTTTGGACAACTGACCGGGGCAGACACGCGACTGACGCTGTTCGGGGCCAGTGGTATCCCGGTCGCGACAGCGGACGATTCCGACAGCGGCCTTGACGCCCGGCTTGGCCCCGTGGTGCTCGCGGCCGGGTCCTACCGTCTTGCCGTGATGGACATAAACGGGACCGAAGGCGCCGGGGGGCCGATCCGGCCAATCGGCCTTGTCTTCGAACGCTTCGCCCGGGTGAAATGACGGCTGGTGCGATGGGCGGGCGCCTCTGATGGCTTTTTGGTCTGCTTTGCGGGACGGAGTGGGCTTTCCAGCAGTCCCGCCTTGGCCCGGAATCGAGGGCTTTAGCCCGCCGGG
>JAAFHS010000062.1 GCA_013298485.1 Rhodobacterales bacterium | reverse complement strand
GCCGCGCCCCGCAGCGGTGGACCTGCGCCAAAGGATCGGGCATTGGTAGGCCGATGCGATGCAGTTCCGTGCGCCGCAGGGCGGGCTGCTTGTCGTGACCGCGCGGGTCTCGCGCAAGCTGATCGCCCGCGTCATACCCCGCCTTACCGCCGCGGTGACCGCCGAAACACTGACAGCGATGCTCGGCGCGCTGCCACCCACCGCGCGCCACGCGCTGACCTGCGACAATGGCCCGGAGTTTGCCGACCATCAGACCCTGGCCAAAACGCGCGGGACCGACATCTGGTTCTGCCCGCCGCATGCGCCCTGGACCAAGAGTAGGCTTGAAAACACCATCGGCCGCCTGCGCCGAGCCCTGCCACGCAAAACCCCAAACGAAGTCCTCGACGAAACCGTTACACATCAAATGTGACACCACACCCCACAGAGGGGGAAGGGAGATTACAGGGTGTTCTGCGGATTGGCGCGATGGTGGGCGGGGGGGCTGCAGTTATCGCATCGATGGCATGCGCGACGGGTATTGTATCGCGCCTCCCCTCCCCCACTGTGGGGAGGGGATGGGGGGTGGGGGGCGCCAGACCCCCGCGCGACGACGACAGTCGCTGTCAGCTCTTCGGCTTCTTCGGTGGAACGAACCGCTTTGATGTATCGCGTGCATCCGTCTTCGGGGCGGCGGACTTGGCAGGGCGCGCCTTGAAGGGCTTGCCGTCACCTGCCGGTTTGGCGCGGAAGGGTTTGCTGTCGGCCCCGTCCGCCTTGGGGCGGTAGGGTTTGGCATCGGTCGCATGGGATTTGAACCCTGCCGCTTTGCCGGGTTTGTCCGGGCTGCCGTGCGACTTGAACCCGGCAGATTTGCCATACGGTTTCGCACCCTCGGCACGCGGGGCGTAGGGTTTCGCACCCTCGGCGCGGGGCGCATAGGGTTTGCGATCGCCGTCGTCGCGTTTGGCATAGGGTTTGGCACCCTCGGCGCGCGGGGCATAGGGCTTGGCCGGGCCATCGTCGCGCTTTGCATAAGGTTTGGCCCCGGCGGGTGCGTAGGGCTTGCGCTCGGCATCATCGCGCTTTGCGTAAGGCTTCGCCGCATAGGGCTTCGCAGACCCGTCTTCGCGTTTGGCGTAAGGTTTGGGCGCATAGGGTTTTGACCCTTCGCTGCGTTTTGCGAACGGCTTTTCGCCGGCCGCGCGCGGCGTGAAGGGTGCCGGTGCATCACGCTTTGCATAAGGTTTGCGTTCGGTGACGGCAGCCATCGCCGGGGCCACGTCGCGTGGCGGTGATGCGGGCGTGTCTTCCTCCACGATGCGCGGCGGTTTGGGTTTGTAGGCGGGCTTTTCGGCATCGTCGCGCACGGGACGCGGGGTGGCTGCGCGCGGCGCGGGGGCGCGGCGTTCGGGTTTGTCGAATGCCGCGCGCGGGCTGCGTTCCGGGCGGTCAAGGCTTGGCTCGCCCTCGATCCGCGTCATCACGAGGCCCGCCTCCAGTTCCAGCGTCGCGCCAAAGCGCGGGGCGACCGCCTTGCCGATCTGCACGAAGGTGCGGTCTTCCTGCACGCGGATGGCCCCGATGCCGTCCTTGGCAATCCCGCCCGCCTCACAGATTTTCGGCAAAAGCCAGCGCGCCTCGGCCCGGCCCGCGCGGCCTACTGACAATTCAAACCAGACCGATTCGCCGAATTCGCCACGCTCACGCGGGGCCGATTGTGCGGGCACGACCTGATCCTGCAGCACTTCGGGGGCAGAGCGCCCTTCGCGCCACAACCGCACGAAGGCAGCGGCCACCGATTCCGCTCCGAATTTGCCCAGCAAAGCATCGGCCATCGCGGCCTCATCCCCCACGCCGGCCAGCAGCGTCGGGTGATCCATCAGGCGCAGGTCATCGCGACCCTGCACATCATCGGCACCGGGCGCCGATCCCCATTCGGCCACGACCTTGGCCCCCTGCAGCAGGCGCTGCGCCTTTTTGAATTCGGCAGGCACCACGATCAGGGCGGACACCCCTTTGGACCCCGCGCGCCCGGTGCGGCCCGACCGGTGCAGCAGGGTTTCGGAATTTGACGGAAGATCGGCGTGGATCACAAGGTCCAGCCCCGGCAGATCGATCCCGCGTGCAGCAACATCGGTGGCGATACACACCCGCGCGCGCCCGTCGCGCAGCGCCTGCAGGGCATGGGTACGCTCCTGCTGGGACAGCTCGCCCGACAGGGCCACGACCTGAAAGCCCCGGTTGCCCATGCGGGCGAGCAGGTTGTTCACATTGGCCCGCGTCTTGCAGAACACGATGGCCGCACGCGCATCGTAATAGCGCAGCGCGTTAAAGATCGCATGATCGCGGTCGCGCACGGCCACCGACATCGCCTTGTATTCGATATCGACATGCTGGCGCGCCTCGCCCGCCGTCTGCACACGGACGGCATCGCGTTGAAAATCCTTGGCAAGTTCGGCAATGGCCTTTGGCACGGTCGCCGAAAACATCAGGGTGCGGCGGGTATCGGGGGCGGCGTTCAGGATGAATTCGAGGTCTTCGCGAAAGCCGAGATCCAGCATTTCATCCGCCTCGTCCAGGACGGCGGCCTGCAGGGCGGACAGGTCCAGCGATTTGCGCTCGATATGGTCGCGCAGACGGCCTGGCGTGCCCACAACGATATGTGCGCCACGGTCCAGCGCGCGCTTTTCGGTGCGGTAATCCATGCCGCCGACGCAAGTGACGATCTTGGCACCCGCATCGGCGTAAAGCCATTCCAACTCGCGCGCGACTTGCAAGGCCAGCTCGCGCGTAGGGGCCACGCACAGGCCCAAAGGCACATCGGCAAACAGCAACCGGTCTGACTCGGCAAGGATTTCGGGCGCAATCGCGATGCCGAAGGCTACGGTTTTGCCCGATCCGGTCTGCGCGGAGACCAGAAGGTCGCGCCCGGCCATGCCATCTGCAAGCACCGCATGCTGTACGGGGGTCAGGGTCGCATAACCCTTGGCTGCCAGCGCCGCCGCAAGCGGGGCTGCAATATCGATCTCTGTCATGTTCACTTCCCAAAGGGGGCGCAGTGCCCCGGTGCCGTCTTGCGGCACCTTTGTTCCCCACGTCTGCCGGGCCTCCTCGCCACGGCAGCCCCGGAATCCTTGGGCCGACTGGGGGCGTATAGGGGCAAAGGGGGCGCTTGTATAGCGGGCATGACGCAGCGGTGCTGTGCGGCGTCCAAGGACCCTGCGTCCTTGACCGCACGGCGTGCATCCCTATGCTCTCGCCGGAATTGCAGCCAGCCGGAGTGGACCATGACGCAACGCCTGCACCTTGTTTTTGGCGGCGAACTGACAGACCCCGCGAAGAACGTGTTCAAGGATGTGGACGACATTCATATCGTCGGCATGTACCCCGATTATGCCAGCGCCTTTCTGGCCTGGAAGGCCGAGGCGCAGCGCACCGTCGACAACGCGCATATGCGCTACTACATCGCCCATATTCACCGGCTGCGCGATGAGGCGGCACCAGCCGGTGCTACGGAGGAGTTGGGGGAATAACCCGCTGTTCTGAATGGCCTATTCCCTTGGACTGACGCTTTACAACCTGCGACTGGCAAAGGCTGTCACGCCTGGTGCCGGGCGTCCGCCGCGCCCGGCGGGACGGCTGATCTGGCTTCATGCGCCGGGCCAGGATGCGACGCGCACGATCATGGAACTGGCCCGGCGCATGGTCGACGACGATGGCGTGACGGTGCTGCTGACCTGCCCTGCGGCCCCGCCCGTGGGCGAGGGGATCATTCTGCAGCCCCCACCCGATGACACCCCGGCCGAGGCGCGGGCCTTTCTGGATCACTGGAAACCCGAGGTGGCGGTGTTTGCGGATGGCGAGTTGCGCCCGGCCATGATCCATGAATGCGAAGACCGCAAACTGCCGCTGATGATCGTCGATGGCAGTGCGCCCTATGTGATGCGGGACCGGGACGGCTGGTTTCCGGGCCTGATGCGCGCGGTCCTCGGGGCCTTTGCGCATGTGCTGGTGGTGGATGAACCCGCGGCGCGGGCGTTTCGCAAGGCGGGTGCGGCCCCATCGGCGGTAGCTGCCGTGGGCCGGATGGAAGAGGAATCCGCAGCCCTGCCATCGGTAGAGGACGAACGCGCGGCCCTCGCGCATGATCTGATGGCGCGCCCGGTCTGGTTCGCGGCAAGCCTGCCCGAGGCGGAAGAGGATGCAGCCATTGCAGCCCACCGGGCCTGCCTCAGCCATGCGCATCGCCTGCTGCTGATCGTGGCGCCCGAAGATCCAGAAAGGGCCGCGACACTGGCCGCACGGATGGAGGCCGAGGAGGGCTGGGCCGTGGCGCGCCGCAGTCTGGACCAAAGCCCAGACCGGGAGGTGGAGGTCTATATCGCCGATACGCCGGGGGAATACGGGCTGTGGTACCGGCTGGCACCCATTACGTTCCTGGGTGGCAGCCTGTCGGGCAAAGGCTTGATCCGAAATCCGCTGGAACCGGCGGCGCTGGGATCGGCAATCCTTTACGGACCGCGCACAGGCGATTTCGGGCCGGCCTGCGGGCGTCTGGGGGCGGCACGCGCGGCGCGGGTCATCGGATCGGCGGGCGATCTGGCGGAGGCACTTGCCGATCTGCTGTCACCTGACCGTGCGGCGCGTCTTGCACAGGCGGCGTGGACCGTCACCAGCGAAGGGGCCGAGGCGACGGAGCACGCGATCACCCTGATCCGCCGTCTGATGGACGGTGAGGGCTGATGCGCCCGCCCGCATTCTGGTACCGCCCGCCCGGCCTGATGGCCACCCTGCTGCGCCCGCTGGGGGCGGCCTATGCCTGGGCCACGGCACGGCGCGTGGCGCGGGCGGGGATGCGGGCGGCGGTGCCGGTGGTCTGTGTGGGCAATCTGAATGCAGGCGGCACGGGCAAGACGCCGACCACCATCGCCCTGATTGAACGATTGGCGGCACGGGGCACGGTCGCGCATGTCGTCTCGCGCGGGCATGGCGGGCGGCTGGCGGGGCCTATCCGGGTTGATCCGCAGCGCCACACGGCGGCGGATGTGGGGGATGAGCCGTTGCTGCTGGCGGCCTTTGCGCCGACATGGGTGGCACGCGACCGTGCGGCGGGGATGCAGGCGGCCACGCAGGGCGCGGACATGATCCTGCTGGATGACGGGTTTCAGAACCCGGGCGTTATCAAGGATATCGCGATCATCGTGGTGGATGCAGACAAAGGTTTTGGCAATGGTCTGTGCCTGCCCGCGGGGCCCCTGCGCGAACCCGTGGCCACCGGCCTTGCACGCGCCACCCTCATCCTGTCCATCGGCCCGCCGGACGCGCAGGCGCGGTTTGCCGCCGCCTGGGGCCCTGCGATCACCATTCCGCATGTGACGGGTGCATTGCGGCCCTTGCCGACGGGCATGTCATGGGCAGGGGCCCGCGTGTTTGCCTTTGCGGGCATCGGGCATCCTGAGAAATTCTTTGCCACCCTGCGCGCGGAAGGTGCGGAGATTCTGCGCACCGAAGCCCTGGACGATCACCAGCCACTGACCGATGCGCTGATGACCCGGCTGGAGCGCGAGGCGGCATCGCTTGGCGCGCAACTCGTCACTACCGAAAAGGATGCCGTGCGCCTGCCTGCGGCGTTCCACGCGCGCGCGCTCACCCTGCCGGTGCGGCTGCATCTGGATGATTGGGGCGCAATCGATGCGGCCTTGGCAAACATGCCCGCGCGCTGATCATTTTCTGTCCGCAAATATCCCCGCCGGAGGCTCCGGCATCCACCACCTGAACCGCCTTCTGTCTGCGCGGGCGCTGTCACTCCGCCAGAAGCGGGTCGATGATCAGCTTCAGGTCTTCGTAGGACATGTTGGAGTGTTTCTCGCCGTTGATCAGCAGGGTTGGTGTTCCCTCAACCCCATCGGCGGTCGAATTTGTCTGGTACTGCGCCACCAGCGCCTCAGCCATGCCGGCATCATTCAGGCAGGTGTCAATGGCCGCATCTTCCATGCCCACGGTGCGTCCGATGCGTTTCAGGTTTTCAACCACCGTTCCGGCATCGTCGGTTCCGGCCCATTCCTGCTGGGTCGTGTAAAGAATGTCGGTGATCCCGAAAAACCGCAGTTCACCGCCACAGCGGGCCATCATCGATGCCCAAAGACCATAGCGGTCAAAATACACCTCGCGGAATTCAAAGCGGACCTTGCCGGTGTCGATGTAATCCGCCTTCAGCGGCTTGAAGACCGCCGCATGAAAGTTCGCGCAATGCGGGCAGGTAAAGGATGCATATTCCACGATCGTGACTTTGGCATCTGCGGGGCCGATCGCCATGTAGGCGGGCGTCGGCGTCACCGCAGCCTCGGTCGCAGCCTCTTGTGCCATGGCGGGCAGGGTCAGACCGATGACAAGCGCGGCTGCGGGGAAGAACGCCTTGAAACTGAAAGTCATGCCTGATCCGCCTTATGATGATTTGCGTCGAGATAGAACATTTCGCGCCAGATTTTCAAGCGCCGCTCGCAATGATGTGTCCTGCACATCCCGGGCCGTCGCCGCCGCTGCCGCCGTGATTGCAGGGTCGACGGGTTTGGCCACCTTGGGTGCGGGGGTGAATTCCACCTGACCTTCAGCAAAGCCTGTCGGGGCGGTCTGCGTCACACTGATACGCGCAATCGCGGCATAGCCATAGCAGGCATTCACGCGGTCTTTGATGCGTGGCAGGTCCATCTGCACCATGGGGGCCTGCGACGACGTCGTCAGCAGCGTCAGCGTGGCCCCCATGCCTTCGCGTCCGTACCCCACCTTCACGGGGCGTGTGGTGCGGGCCAGATCCTCGCCCACGATATCGGCCCAATGGGTCAGCAGGCGTGCAACGGCGAAACCACGGCTTTCACCAACCGCGCGCACGGGGTCTTTGACGAAACCGGCGGCGGCCTCGAACCCGCGCATGCGGCGCGTGGGGCTGGGGGGGGGAAGCGGTTTGCGGGCCATCTTTATCCTGCCGGGAATCCCGCTATCTTACCCGACCACAGATGCGCCGCCAGTAGGGCTGTGCGGGAAAGGGGCGAAACTTGGCAGACGGGGCGATGAACACGGCTTTGGCGGACGCGCTGCTGCGCTGGTACGACGCGCATGCCCGCGTGATGCCTTGGCGCATATCGCCCGGCGACCGTGCGGCGGGCGTGCCGCCCGATCCCTACCGCGTCTGGCTGTCCGAGGTGATGTTGCAGCAAACCACCGTGGCCGCCGTACGCGACTATTTCCACCGCTTCACCGCGCGCTGGCCGACGGTGCGTGATCTGGCGGGCGCGGATGATTCGGATGTGATGGGCGAATGGGCGGGGCTTGGGTACTACGCCCGCGCGCGCAACCTGCTGAAATGCGCGCGCGCCGTGGTGGCAGACCATGGGGGCAGTTTCCCCGGCACGCGTGACGGTCTGCTGACCCTGCCGGGGATCGGGCCCTATACTGCGGCGGCCATCGCGGCGATTGCCTATGACGAGGCGGCTGTGGTGGTGGATGGCAATGTCGAGCGTGTGATGGCGCGGATGTTTGCGGTGCAGGCCCCCTTGCCGGGGGCAAAGGCGGAACTGACGGCCCTTGCCGCGACGCTGACGCCACCCCACCGCTCCGGTGATTACGCCCAGGCCGTGATGGACCTTGGCGCCACGATCTGCACGCCGCGCAACCCCGCCTGCGGGATTTGCCCGTGGATACACCATTGCGAGGCGCGCGCGATGGGCATTCAGGCCAGCCTGCCCCGCAAAACGCGCAAGGCGGCCACACCCACACGCCATGGCACCGTCTGGATCGCGCGGCGCGATGACGGGGCCTATCTGGTCGAGCGGCGACCGGACAAGGGCCTCTTGGGTGGGATGCTGGGCTGGCCCGGCACCGATTGGGATGGGGCGGGGGGCGATGCCCCGCTGACCGCCGATTGGTGCTGCGCGGGCGAGGTCCGTCACACATTCACCCATTTCCATCTGCATCTGGCGCTGATGGTCGCCGATGTCGGGCCGGATGCCACGCCGCTGCGCGGCACCTTCCTGCCGCGCGCGGATTTCCGGCCCGCCGATCTGCCCACCGTGATGCGCAAGGCCTATGACCTTGCGTCGGGTGGCGAAGCGCCGCGTTGACCTTTCGTCAAGACGCAGCAAAATGCTGCAAAGATCAAGAGGATGCCGATGACCACGATCCCCGCCGTTGAAGTTGCCCGCTGGCAGAACGCGCTGCCGTTCTGGCTCTCGCTGGCGATGGTGCCGGTTGTCGTGCTGGGGGCGCTGACGGGCGGGTGGACCGTGCTGCTGGCCCCGCTGTTTTAATGGGGTCTCTTTTCGATCCTTGATGCCCTGCAGGGCCTGAACGAGGATAATGCCGATCTTGCCACGCCTGAGGCAGATCTGTTCTGGTACCGCCTGATCACGCTGATCTGGTTTCCGGTGCAGTTCATATTGCTGCTGTGGCTTTTGTGGTATGTGCCGCAGGCCCCGCATCTGGGGCCGCTTGAAATCATCGGGCTGTTCTTCGGCATGGGGGTGATCTCCGGCACTATCGGTATCAATTACAGCCATGAGCTGATGCACCAGAAACCCGTGCTGGAGCGCTGGATGGGTGATCTCTTGCTCGCCTCCGTACTTTACGGGCATTTCCGGTCTGAACATCTGCGCGTGCATCATCTGTATGTCGGTACCGCGCGTGACCCGGTGACGGCCCGCTATAACGAAGGCTTCCATCGCTTCTTTCCCCGCGTTCTGGGGGAATCGCTCATGTCGTCCTGGAAGGCCGAGCGTGCCATGCTCGCCCGGCGCGGCCTGCCCGTCTGGCATCGCAGCAATCCGTTCTGGCGCTACGCGATGCTGCAAATCGGCATGCTGGTGATCGCGGCGATCGTCGGCGGGCCGATGGGGCCGCTCTTGTTCATCCTGCAGGCCTTCGTTGCGATCTGGCAGTTGGAACTGGTGAATTACATCGAACATTACGGCCTCACCCGCCGTCATCTGGGGGGCGGCAAATACGAACATGTCCTGCCGCGCCATTCGTGGAACGCCGCCCACCGGGCCTCAAACTGGCTGCTGATCAACCTGCAGCGCCATTCGGACCACCATTACAAACCCGACCGCCGCTTTCCCCTGCTGCAGACCTATGGCACGGATGAGGCCCCGCAACTGCCCTATGGCTATCCGATCA
>JAAFHS010000061.1:4100-9165 GCA_013298485.1 Rhodobacterales bacterium | reverse complement strand
CTCGATAGCACAGCGAGGAGAAGGTTGGGGTCCATTCGCTGGTGGTCGCTGGAGCGGATTTTGTAGATATGGCTCTGAAAGACGATTTCGGTATCCGCTTCGGACACCAAGGCGCATGTGCCGACTAGGTACGTCCCGTCGCGCACCATTAGGATATCACCTGCTCGAACATCCTGCTTCTTCTTTAGGCTGTCAAAGATGTCCTGACTTACGCCATGCTTAGGATCGAGCTTGATCTCCCAATTTGCAATATCCGAAGTGCGGATAAATGGGATATTGCCCGTCCCATAAGCCAGCTTCCCCACTTCATGCCCTGTGGTGATCTTGATAACGCCGTCATCAATCAGATCACCCATCGACAGAATGTCGTGGGTAGCCCTCAAACTGTTGATCCGTACCGCAATCTCGGGGTTGTAATATTTGGGTAGATAAACATCATCAACAATGTCGGCTTCACTAATAGCAAAGCCAAAATGGTCATAGTCAATACCACTCCCTAGTTTATATTGGTTGTACTTCTCGATAATTTTGGGGATATCGTCATGTGGGATCGATAGCCCGCGCGAGTCATGCCCGCACCACTTAGCAACTGCCATGAAAATAGGATGGGGATTTTCAGAGTCAGTGGGAGTCTTCTCGATGATGACGCCACAGGCCTTTGCGTGGGTGAAAGGCTGGAACAGTTCTTCAGGAAAAGATATCACAGCAACGATCCGTGCCACTGATTTGATGTATTCTACGATGTAGCGGTGAGAAGGGTTACAGAACATGGACTCAGGTGCCATAATGCCCATACGCGCCCCGTCCTTCATCAGTGCTAGGCACCTTTCGATAAACAGGATTTGCGGTGATTGGCCATCATGCAAGGTGTCCGTCCGCTGGTATGTCCCTTCATCATTGGCCTTCTTCCACTTGTGGCCAAGTTGATACTTCGTGAGGATCGTTCGATCATCAATCTTCAATTTCTTGCCGAAGGGAGGGTTGGTTAGCACCACATCGAAGGCCTCGAAGTGAACTTCTTCCTGTGTGACGGCCTTCCAACTTACCCGATTGTCTAGGCTGTTTTCGCAGAACACCCCGCCCCGCCCGTCACCAATGATTGCCATATAAGCTTTGGCGACTTTGGCCAAAAAGTAGTCTTTGTCTATGCCACGAATGTTCTTGATTGCAGCTTTCTGTTTCTCTGCGAAAATCTCATGTTCAGGCCAGCTCAACTCTGCTCCCTGTACTTCAATCTTACGCCAGATTTCCCGCAGAGATTCAACTAAGAAGCCGCCTGAGCCGCAGGCCGGATCAATCACCTTGTCGTCACTGGACAGAGCTACCATATCCACCAAAAGCTTTACAACGTTCCGAGGTGTGAAGAATTGCCCCTGCCCACCTTTCAGCGAGGGGCCAATGAAAACTTCAAATGCCTCGGAGATAGCGTCACGTTCTGTCTCGGTAAGACTGAAAAGGTGCAGTTCGCCCACAGCATAAGCAAGTGATATATCGTCAAGAAGTATTTTTTCGCCAGGTTCGATTACATCGGAATACTGCTTTTTGACCTGATTAAATATCGCCTCAATCCGGGTCCTAACATCGGCGGGGTCTTCGTTGAACCCAGCACGGAAGCGAACCATGTCGTCGGCCTTGGTGAACCGCTCATCATATATTTTACAGAAAATCAGGTTAATGATCTGTTGGGCAAATACTTCGTCGCGGGTAATACCAACAGCGTTCGCAGCCAGATAATTGCGGATAGTCTTGAAAACGCTCTTCAGGTTGTGTGTCGGTTGAAGGTCACGCCGGCGATACTGTCCAATATCTTCCAGTCGCTCCCCAAACCTTGGAATATTTGGGATTTCCTCGAATAGCACCTGGCCACTTTTCTCAGTTTTTTTCAGAAAGAGCTTTTCGTCGCCATTGAACCAAACGCCAATTCGGGCTTCCGAAAACCGCAGATAGTCCTGAAGCTGTGTCCGGCCATCACGACGATTAGGCTTCTTGCACTCAATGATGATCTGGACGCTCGCATCTGTGTGTTCAGGGTTGTCGAAGACCGCAATGTCAATCGGATACTCTTTCTTTACGTCTGAGGGGCGCACCTTGACGCGCCATTGCGGCCGAGTTCGAATATTCGTCTTCGGATATCCGTAATCGTTGACTAGGAGCTGCGAAAACACCTGCACTGCGTGAATCTCTTCAGGTGTCGCCCTGACCGAGATGCCAGAAATGAAGTCGAGGAGCGTGTTTTCTTGGTCAGCCGAACCCATTGGGGATGCCTTATGTTTACGCCACGATGGGCAATCGCTGTTCTCTCTTCAATCATATTGGTGCCCTGTCGAAAAGCCCGATTGCTGCGTTGGCAAGGTCTGGATCAACCAAACCCAGTATTTTGACGCCGCCCCCGAAATCTCATGGCACTTCTACATCGGCGGCTACCAGCCCGCGCAGAAATGGCTGAAAGACCGCCGTGGCCGCGTGCTGGGCATCGACGACATCCGCCACTACCAGCGCATCTTGAAACTCCTGTCCGAAACCGCCCGCATCATGCAAACCATCACCATGACGCTGACGGTGTGATCCACCACTTTTCCCTTGATCCGCCCGCATTTCGGGCGCATATCCCGGCCCGTGCCTGCGCCAAGACGCGGGCTTCACGTGTTTATGGAGAGACCATGGCCAAGGAAGACATTCTCGAATTCCCCGGTGTCGTCAAGGAACTCCTGCCGAACGCGACATTCAAGGTCGAACTCGATAATGGCCATGAGTTGATTGCGGTGATGGCAGGCAAGATGCGCAAGAACCGTATCCGGGTTCTGGCGGGCGACAAGGTACAGGTGGAAATGACGCCGTATGACCTGTCGAAGGGCCGCATCAACTATCGTTTCAAGTAACTGATTTTGCGACTTATTCTGGGATCAGGCAGCCCGCGGCGGTTGGAACTGCTGGCGGGCATGGGTGTGGTCCCCGATGCCATCGCCCCCCCCGACATCGATGAGGACCCCCGCAAGGGCGAATTGCCGCGCCCCTATTGCCTGCGCCTTGCACGCGAAAAGGTGATGGCGGTGCAGGCGGATGCGGATGATATCGTGATCTGTGCCGATACCACCGTGGCCCTTGGGCGGCGCATTCTGGGCAAGCCTGCGGACGCGGGGCAAGCCGCTGAATTCCTGGTGAAACTGGGCGGGCGGCGGCACCAGGTCATCACCGCAGTGGCGGTGCGGCGGGGGGCGCGGGTCTGGGAAAAGGACAGCGTGAGTGCTGTGAAGATGAAGCGCCTGTCGGATGTGGAATTGAACGCCTATCTTGCGAGCGGCGAATGGCAGGGCAAGGCGGGGGGATATGGTATCCAGGGCCTTGCAGGTGCCTTTATCCCATGGATTTCAGGGTCTTATACGGGTATCATGGGGTTGCCCGTGGCGGAAACCGCCAGCCTTCTGGCCACGGCGGGCTATCCGGTCTGGAGGACCCGATGAAGGGCCGCGTCGTTGCCTTGGATGAGATTGCAGGCCGTCAGGCCGCCGCACTGATCATGGACGGTCAGTTGCAGGACCTGCTGATCGACCCCGCCGATGACCGCCCCATGCCGGGTGCGATCTACCGCGCCGTGGCGGACCGGCCGATGAAAGGCCAGGGCGGCATTTTCGTCAAGCTGCCAGGCGGCATGGGATTTCTGCGCCAGATCAGCGGGATCGCCCCGGGTCAGCGGTTGCTGGTGCAGGTCAGCGGCCCGGCGGAACCGGGCAAGGGCACGCCCGTCACGACGCGTCTGCTGTTCAAAAGCCGCTTTGCGATTGTGACGCCGGATGCGCCGGGCCTGAACATCTCGCGCCGCATCCGTGATGATGCGGCGCGGGCGGAACTGCAGGGGCTGGCAGAGGCGCATATGGCGGGGGCTGCGGATACCCTCGGCCTGATCCTGCGGTCGGCCTGCTGGGATGCCGAACCGGAGGCAGTGGCCGAAGACATTGCCGCCATGCGCGGACTTGCCGAGGCGGTGCTGACCGATCTGGATGGCGGACCTGAATTGCTGGTGGATGGGGCGGGCGCACATGAGACCGCGTTCCGCGATTGGCTGGACCCGGCCCCGGATGCGCTGGAGACAGATGAAAAAGCGTTTGCGAACAACGGCGTGCTGGACATGATCGATGTCTTGCGGGGGCCGCGGGTGGACCTTGGCGAAGGGCACATGATGATCGAACCCACGCGCGCACTGGTGGCCATCGATGTCAACACCGGGGCCGACACCAGCCCCGCAGCCGCACTGAAGGTGAATATCGCCGCCGCCCGCGATCTGCCGCGCCAGTTGCGCCTGCGGGGCCTGGGCGGGCAGATGGTGGTGGATTTCGCACCGATGCCGAAACGCGAACGCACGATCCTGGATCAGGTGATGAAGGCGGCGTTCAAGACGGAAGGCGAGATCAATCTGGCGGGCTGGACGACGCTTGGCCTTTATGAGTTGACGCGCAAGCGTGACCGGCTGCCCTTGGCGGAGATGCTGGAATGAACTGTCCGGTCTGCGGTCGCGCAGTGGTCGCGGCATACAAACCCTTCTGTTCGCGGCGCTGCGCAGACGTGGATCTGGCACGCTGGCTGAACGGGTCCTATGCCATTCCGGTAGCCGATGAAGAGGATGACATGTCATCGGACGCGTCACCAGATGAGCCCCGCCCGCACTGATACTTTTTGCCCTAAACCCTCTGGACAGCCTCGTGATGCTGACGTATCACCCGGCGACCAAAGCGTGCCCAGATAGCTCAGTTGGTAGAGCAGCGGATTGAAAATCCGCGTGTCGCTGGTTCGATTCCGGCTCTGGGCACCACTTAACACCCTGAAATCTCTAGATTTTGTTTTCATTCTGATTTCTCTTTCGGTTCGGGTTTGACGCTTTTGGCGGAAGGTTTGACAATCCGCGCCCGCCGCGCGTTCTCGGTTTCGAGAGTCGCCATGGTCTCGCGGTTCTTCGCGGCGAGGTTTGCAGAGCGCGAATAGTGCCTCGCCATGGACAGGGTTTTCTGCCCCAGAAGGTCGGCAATGCGGCGCTCATCGAGCCCCGCCTCGCGCAGCGTGGTCGCAACGG
>JAAFHS010000061.1:0-4090 GCA_013298485.1 Rhodobacterales bacterium | reverse complement strand
GGTGTGCCGCAGGCCCTTGAGGGTGAGGCCGGGCTGGATCAGCCCCTCGCCCTCCAGCCCCGTCTTGAATCGGTGCCAGACGGTGGAGAAGCCGTTGTAGGTCCATTGCTCGCCGCGTGAATTGGCTAGCAGGGCGGGTGCATCGTGCTGCGGGGCTTGCTTCAGAGCCGCGTGCAGCGTCGGGCCAATCGGAATGGCGACTTCGACGCCCGTCTTGCCCCGCACGCCCCAGATCGTTTCGCCATCGATCTGGTCGCGCCGGAGGTTCAGCGCGTCGGACGGATCGAGGCCGGTGTTCATCAGCACGGCCAGAACCACCCTCACATGCGGCGGCGCGTGTTCGAGGACGATGTCGCATTCCTCCGGCTCCCACGGGCGGTTGGCATAGGCGAGCTTGGCCGGGCGGGGTTTCGGGATCACGCCGGTGGCGAAGTTGGCCGAGATCAGCCCCTTGGGGATGGCGAAGCGGAAGACCTCGCTCAGGAAAGTCCGCAGCATGTTCGCGCGCCGCCAGCCGATCTTTTGGGCGGCCTTGTCATGGATGCCTGCGACCAGCGGCGTGTCGATGGTGTGGATGGGGGTGTCGCGGATGGGTTCCAGGAAATCAGCGCACTGCCGGTAGTCGCGCCGTGTCGCTGGGGCGAGGTTCTTGAAATGCTCGGTCTCATAGTAGGATTGGATCAGCCCGCCTAGCGTGCCGACCTTCGGCGCCTTTGCCTTGTTCGCCTCGGCGATGGCGGTGATCTTCTCGCATTCCGTGAAAAATGCGGCCGACCCGAGCGGTGCTTTCACGAGGTCGATCTTCTGGCCGGTCTCGCGGTGATAGCAGCGCATCCGACCGTGGCGATCCTTGAAGATCTTGAAGCCCTTGATGCGCACCGTCGTCATCAGAGGCGCGCCAGGATGGCGTCGTGCGTGGTGGCCTGCGTGCCGGTCTTCACATCGTCGATCCAGAGATCGAGGTCGCGCTTGTCCCAAAGCAGCACGCCTTGGCGCAGCTGGATCGGCTGCACCGGGCAGGCGATCTTGAAGTGCTTGACGGGCAGGCCTGCATAGCTGGCCGCCTCCGTCTCCTTGAACATGCGCTTTTCGATCACGCTGATGTTGAGGTTGGTCGTGGACATGGGCGTTGCCTCATTCTTTGCCGGTTTGCATGTCTGCCTGCTTGACCGGATGACAGTCTGCATGGGCAGCAGTCTGGTTGTTTGCATCGTTGCCCGTTTGCCCGGCCGCCCGTGTGGCGGTTTGCCGGAACCTCTCCCATCCGCTCATGGTCAGAAGGCGGGTTTTCGGGGATATCGCGAGGTATTCGAGCCGCCCCTCGTTCATCAGCGCACGAATTTGCGTGACGCTGATGCCGACGGCTTGGCTGAGTTCCTTTGGTGAAAGCAGGGGTTCTTGGGCCATAGAGGCGGTCTCCTGTAGGGTTACGCACGGAATCGCTTGCCATGCACATTCTGACGTGGTCAGAATGCGGAAACATGTCGAGTACGTCATTTTGTGCGATAATTGCGCGAAGTTGCGTCGACGTCAACCGAGTAACGCGGATGTCGCAGAAAACATCCGAGCTGTTCGCCAGCATGGGGGCGCGGCTCGCCATCACGCGGAACGAGATCGGCCTGTCCCAGGCGGGAATGGCCGAGGCGCTGGGTGTGTCGCACCGGGCCTATCACAGCTACGAAAAGGGCCAACGCGGCCTGCCGGTCGAGACACTGTTGGCGCTAAACGACCGGTTCCAGGTGGACCTGATGTGGATCCTGCTGGGCAACCGTTCGGCGCGCGTCGAGCATGACCTGAAGGCGCTGGAAGAGTTCGAGGTGGCGCTCGACACCTACCTTTCCGAGCAAGGCATCAAGCTGAAGACGGAAAAGCGGGGGGCGATCGCCGCCCGCTGGTATCGGTCGTTCCTGCAGGGGAAGCCGCTCGAGATGGACGACGTCCATACCTGGATAGAATTACTCACGGAGTGAAACGAGTGCTGGAAGCCTCCCCGCGGTGGAACCGCCAACGACTGGCGGTTCTGGAAGCCGTCGATTCTGACCTGAAGCGCCTGTTTTCGTTGCTGTACTTCGTTTCTGCGACTTGTGCCGGCATATACATGGCTGGTTGGCTTCGGCTCAATCTGATGGAGCTGCCTGTTGCCCCTTTCTCTTTCCAGTCTGCCATAACCATCGGACTGTCTGTGACCGCCGGAGCGATCTTTGCCCTGCTGCTTCCAGCGATCGCTCTCGCCCTTGGTGTCGAGCGCAGATTGCACCACCGGTTGCGTCAACTGGACAAGAAGACGAGCGCGACTGCCAAGCATCGCTTGATTGCAGTGCAAGCATTGCCTAACTTGCAGGAAGCACGGGGAGGCACGCATGGGCAGCATCACCATCAGGAACCTTGACGACGACGTGAAGCGTCGCCTGCGCGTCCGGGCGGCCGAGCACGGTCGGTCGATGGAAGAGGAAGCGCGAGAGATCCTGCGGCAGGTGGTCACGCGGCCGACACCGCAGCGCGACCTGGGACAGTCCATCCACGCCCGGTTTGCCGAGGTCGGAGGCATCGATCTTCCCCAGCCGAAGCGCAGTGAGATGAGACCGACGCCGAATTTCGAGTGACCCATGTTCCTCATAGACACCAACGTCATTTCCGAGCTGATGCGGGCCACCCCAGCCCCCTCTGTCCTCAGCTGGTTCTCCAACCAAGACCCCTCCACCCTCTACCTCTCCGCCGTGACAGAAGCAGAGTTGCGCACTGGCATCGCCATCCTTCCCGCAGGCCAGCGGCGCGAAGGCCTCAGGGCCGCGCTTGACGCCACGATTGCGGAGGATTTCGAAGGACGGATCCTGCCCTTCGACACTGATGCCGCAAAGACTTATGCAGAGATCGCGTCGATGCGCCGTGCAGCGGGCCGACCCATTGCGGATGCAGATTGCCAGATAGCGGCAATTGCACGGGCGGCTGGGGCGGTTGTAGCCACCCGGAACCTTCGAGACTTTGAGGGTTGCGGGGTAGATTTGGTCAATCCATGGGGTGGCCAATGAAGACGCACTTTGCTTGTTCTAGTGGCAGTCGGCTCGAACATAGGCAGAGCCCGAAGCGACCACAGGAAACCTTGGTTAAGGAGCCAAGTCGCGCAAAGATCTTGGCATTGCACGCTCGTCTCCAGTTTTCACAAGGGCTACCCGGACTTGGGAGCAGTTCGCGGGAGTCTAGAGACCGACAGATCTTGATTCTCGAACGAGAGGTCGTCCATGAAGGCCATGGATAGCCTGTCTCGAATTCCAGGAAGTCGTACTTCCTCTAGCGAATTGGGGAGACGTGTACTTGACCCCGTCGATATTCGGTTGATCGCCGAAGGCAGGGTCGAACTGTTGGCCGATCTTGCGAAATCTTCCCGCCTCCACATGTCCGACCCTAAAGGCGACACGCCTCTTCATCTCGCTGCGCGAATGGGAAATTTGGCGGTTTGTGATCTTTTCATTCGGGCTGGCGCCGATCCTCTTACCCTGAACCATGGCAGACAGACATCTGCCGATGTGGCTCTTGCAGAAGGTCACACGCTCGTAGCGCAGCTTCTGTATTCACTTTCTGCCAAATCCGGCCGAACCGAAGGTATCGAGGGGCAGCCCATTGGACCGCAACCTGATGCGTCAAGACATACTGCAAGTCCGACGCATCTGCCCGACACCAATGCATTCGAACCAAGAGAGCATGAAGACCAAGACCAAAGGGAGCCCGCACAGAGCGCCACAACAACATGGACCACAGAACGCGTCGTCCTGTTGAGAAAGCTGTGGTCGGAGGGGCACAGTGCAAACCAGATCGCTAGGGGGCTCGGGGAAACGAGCCGAAATGCCGTTCTGAGCAAGCTGTTCCGCTTGGGGTTCCTGAACAAGCCGCGAGAGGCAACAGTCCTGCCAACAGGCGACAGCATTCCCCGGCCTCATGTGCCTCAGCCGTCCCTCGAGACTTCCGACCCCGATATCGAGCAGCTCCGAGCCGAACCGTTGCTGGATGAATGGCGCGATCATTTCGAAGATACCTCAAGGGCAGCTTCGACGGCAGAAGCCGTGGCGCATTCAAACGCGAAGGCAGAAGAGCC
>JAAFHS010000060.1 GCA_013298485.1 Rhodobacterales bacterium | reverse complement strand
GCGCTACAATATTCAAATTCATCTCCCTGCGACCAAAGACATTGAAGTGTACAATGCGATCTTTAAGTCAATCCGGGAGCATCTTATTGTCTAAGCTATCCACTGAACTTCGCGATTTCGTGTTTAGAGGGCTTCTCTTCGAGTCTGAGGCAGACATCTTTAGGAAAGCTGGTATAAAGGTTGGTGTCGACCTCAGCCAGACAGAGGAAGCGCTTCTCTTTGAAGCCCTTTCGCCATTTGGCGTTCCTCGAAGAAATCAAGCGCTGGAGATGGCTCGACTGTATGCAGTACTTCATGCTTTTGAAAATGAGGTCAGGTCGCTGATTTCTGATACGCTAGAGGAAAAATCTGGCGCTAATTGGTGGGAAACAGACGCCGTACCAAAGACTGTGAAGAAGATGGCAGACTCCAGAAAGGCAACGGCCGAGAAAGACAGTTGGCTGGAAGGAGCGAAGAGCAATGAGCTTGAGTTTGTCGATTTCGGGGATCTTGGAGCAATAATTGTTCAGAACTGGGAACATTTCAAGGATGTTATGCCTTCTCAGCCGTGGATTTCTCAAAGGATGCTCGAACTTGAAAAGGCACGAAATTTTGTCGCTCACAATCGCATGCTGATGCCTTCGGAATTTCAACGGATTTATATGTACATTTCTGACTGGAATAAGGTCGTAGGGCTTTAACAAGCGTAGCGCAGCCCCCCAGCCCTCGCAACCCCGCTCGGGCGTTCGCGGCTGAAAACAGTCCACTGGACTGTTTTCGCCCCGCGCAACCGCGCTGGGCCGCCGCTCACCCCCTCAGATTTGCCATCAGCAAATCTGACCGCGCCCGTACCGCCCCCACGGGGCGGGCGCGACACGTGTCGCACCCCAAGGGCCCCGTCGGTTCGGGCGCGGTCAGATTGGCACCCCGGCGTGGGGATTGGGGGCAGGGTGTAAGGGGTCTGCTGCATCGGCGGCCCGGCCCGCGCAGGCGTGCGCGGGCGTCCGGGGCTGAAAAAGGTCCACTGGACCTTTTTCGCGGTGCAAGGCACCGCCGCCCCTCACCCCTAAATCCTTAAGAAAGTGTTGATTTCACCCCTTTTCAAAACATCAACACATTGTTTTATATATAAAATGTCGAAAATTGACAGCCGTCAATTCCGCCCGCCCTGTGACCCGCAATCCACCCCCACCACCCCAATTTCCCCCACACGCGGAACGCGATTGACGCCCCCGCCCCCTTGCCGGACACTCCGCCCACAACGGGGATGCAGGCCCCGAAAACAGCCGAGGCAGCGTATGTTTTCCTACCTTTTCCGTACCTTTACCCTGTCCCTGTCGATCTTCTGGCGCATGGTGCTGGTGATCCCCGTCTATGTCACCGTCGCAATCAGCGTGGCCTTCGGTGCGCTGTTCGTGCCGGTCAGCGGGCTGATGATCGCTGGGGCGCTGGGTGCCACGGCCTTTGCCATCATCGTGACCACTGCGCTCGTCGCCATCGTCTTCACCATGGTCAGCATCATTGCCAATATCATCGCGATCCGCGCGGGCCTGTCGGCGCGCGATGCCTGGGGGATGCCCGATCTCGTCCGCCTCATCAAGGTCGGCTTTCAGTACAGCCTGTTTCACACCTTTGCGGCCCTCTTCGTCCTTAGCCTTGCAGGTGGCGTGCTGATCGTGCTGCACCTGACGGGCGTGGTGGTCGGCATGGCGGAAGTGAACAAGATCAACCCGAACGATCCTGCCAGCCTTTTGGCGCTGCATCCCGCCGTACTGACCATCGTCGGGATCGCGGCGGCCATCCTCTATATCATCCTTGCGGCGATGCAGACGCCACTTGCCGCTGCCGCGCACGGGGTCACGATGAAGGCGCATCAGCCGGATTTCTTCTATGGCTTCGGTGATCGGTTCTTTGTTCAGCTGATCGTCGTGGTGGTGACCAACACCCTGCTGGCCGTGCTGCAGGTCTATGCCCTGATCGCGGCGATCCCGCTGGTGCTGTTGTCGCTGCTGAACGGTGACGGGCTGCCGGTCTACGTCAGGGTGGCGCTGCAATCGACCGACGGCATGCTGCTGACGGGCGGTATCCTGTTGTTCGGCATCTGGCTGTTCAGCCTGCTGAATGCGGCGGCCACGCAATCCTACCTCGATCTGGCCGCGCGGCGCGAGCGTGAGGCGACAGCCGTCATCGTGGCCCAGCGCGCCGACCCGGATGAGCTGCGCCGCCTGCGGGACGCGCGGATGAAATGATCGCGCCGGCGTGTCTGGCGGAACCCCGCGCGCCGCACTATCGTTCACGCAGCGCAACCACCCGAAAGTCCCCCATGCAGATTGCCGTCCTTTACATCGCCTCCTGCGTCATCTTCCTGATCCTGGATGCGGTGATGCTGACCTTTGTGATGCGGCCGCTGTTCGAGCGGCATCTGGGCGATCTGATGCTGGTGGAGTTGCGGCTGCTGCCTGCAGCGCTCTTCTACCTCGGCTATGTGGCGGGGCTGACCTACGTGGTGTCGTGGCCGGCCCTGCGGGCGGGCGACCCGATGGCGGCGGTGCTGCCTGCGGCGATTGTGGGGGCGATGGCTTACGGCACCTATGAATTCACCAGCTACACGATCATGAAAGTCTGGCATCCGTCGCTGGTGGTGGTGGACATGGCCTGGGGGCACGGTTGTGACGGCAGTTGTGGCGGCGGGGGCGGTCTGGGTGACGCGGGCGCTGACGACGGGTGCGTGAAACCCTATAGATGGAATGTAGATGCGTGATAGACGCGGTGTAGATCGGAAAAAAAGATGATCCTTTACGGCCTGTCGACCTGCGACACCTGCAAGAAAGCGCAAAAGGCGCTGGCGGGCATGGGGCATGAGGTGACCTTCCGCGATGTGCGGGCGGAACCCCTGACGGATGCGGAAATCGCCGAACTCATAACGGAATTCGGCAGCCGGATCATCAATACGCAAAGCACGACCTATCGCGGCCTGTCCGACTGGATGAAGAATTCCGAGGCCGATCACCAGCTGCGCGAATACCCCGCCCTGATGAAGCGCCCGGTGATCCGGCATCAGGGGGTCCTGACCCTGGGCTGGGATGATAAAGTGGCTGCGACCTTTGCATGAAAACGGCCCGCAGGTGGCTGCGGGCCGTTTGTAAACTGGTGTAAATTCAGACGATTAAAGCAGTCGCAGATCGCCCGCAGACTGTTTGCCATCGCGGCCCGTCTGCATTTCAAACCCGATCTTCTGGTTGTCGTTCAGGCCCTTCAGCCCGGCGCGTTCCACAGCCGAGATATGCACGAAAATATCCTTGCCCCCATCATCAGGTGCAATGAATCCATAGCCTTTTGTGCTGTTGAACCATTTCACGGTGCCCGTCGGCATGCCGCCTCTCCTTCCCAAACCCCCCCGCCCGGCACCATTGCCAGGCAGTCGTGCAGCCAGGTCTTCCTTGTCGTCAAGCTGCCGTGGGTGGTCAGAAGGCGCGTCGAAAGTCTGTTGTCACAAGCGGAAGGATGAAGAATCAGCCTGAAAAATCAAGCATGATTCCGCCATCGGCAAGGGTTTGCCCACCCGCATGCGCGCCTATCGCTGATCGGGGGGCAGCGATTCTGCTGTCAGGGTCATCACGGCCGTCTGCATCGGCACGCTGGTGGTGATGTTATCGCCCAGGCGGCGCAGGGAAACGGTGCGCTCTTCCACCTCTTTCATGCCGATGGCCAGGATGACGGGTACCTTGCCGACGGAATGTTCACGCACTTTGTAGTTGATTTTTTCGTTGCGCACATCGGCCTCGGCCCGCAGACCCGCCTTGCGCAAAGCATCCACGATTTCATGCACGTAAGGATCCGCATCCGACACGATCGAGGCGACGACAACCTGCCGCGCGGCAAGCCAGAACGGCAGCTTTCCGGCATAGTTTTCGATCAGGATGCCGATGAAACGCTCGAACGACCCCAGGATCGCGCGGTGCATCATCACGGGGTGATGCTTCGCGCCATCCTCGCCCACATATTCCGCGCCCAGCCGCACCGGCAGGTTGAAATCGGCCTGGAACGTGCCGCACTGCCACTCGCGGCCGATCGCATCGGTCAGCTTGAAATCCAGCTTCGGTCCATAGAACGCGCCGTCGCCGGGATTGATGGTGTAGGAATACCCCGCCATTTCAATGGCCTTTGCCAGTGCTGTTTCGGCTTTGTCCCACACCTCATCCGACCCGACGCGGACTTCGGGGCGCGTGGATAGCTTGATGTCGAACTTATCAAACCCGAGGTCCCGGTAGACCGACGAGAGAAGCCCCAGAAAATCGGCGCATTCGCCTTCAATCTGGTCCTCGGTGCAGAAGATATGCGCATCATCCTGCGTAAAGCCGCGCACGCGCATCAACCCGTGCATGGAGCCGGAGGATTCGTACCGGTGGCAGGACCCGAATTCCGCCAGCCGCAGGGGTAGATCGCGATAGGATTTCAGGCCCTGATTATAGACCTGCACATGGCAGGGGCAGTTCATCGGCTTCAGCGCGTTGATGCGCTTTTCGCGTGCCCCGTCCTCGTCCACCTCGACGATGAACATGTTCTCGCGGTAGGCCTCCCAATGGCCCGATTTTTCCCACAGGACGCGGTCGACCACTTGCGGCGTCTTGATTTCCTTATAGCCCGCCCGCATCAGGCGGCGGCGCATGTAATCCTCAAGCCCGCGATAGATGGTCCAGCCATTCGGGTGCCAGAACACCATCCCCGGTGCCTCGTCCTGAATATGGAACAGCTCCATCTCGCGGCCCAGCTTGCGGTGGTCGCGCTTTGCCGCCTCCTCCAGCATCGTGAGGTGCGCCTTCAGGTCATCACGGTTCTTGAACGCAAGGCCATAGATGCGCTGCAGCATCGGGCGCGTCGCATCGCCCAGCCAATAGGCCCCCGCCACATGCGTGAGCTTGAACGCATCCGCGGGCACCTGGCCTGTATGGGCCAGATGCGGGCCACGGCACAGGTCCTGCCAGGGCCCGTGCCAGTACATGCGCAGATCCTCACCTTCAGGGATGCGCGCGATCAGTTCCACCTTGAACGGCTCACCGCGGTCTTCGTAATACGCGATGGCGCGCGCGCGATCCCAGACTTCGGTCTTGACCGGGTCGCGCGCGTTGATGATCTGCTTCATCCGCGCCTCGATCGCGCCAAGGTCTTCGGGCGTGAACGGCTCTGCCCGGTCAAAATCATAGAACCAACCGTAATCGCGGACCGGGCCGATGGTGACCTTCACGTCAGGCCAGATGTCCTGCACCGCACGCGCCATGATATGGGCGCAGTCATGCCGGATCAGTTCCAGCGCCTGTGCGTCATCCGCCATCGTGTGAATGGCGATTTTCGCATCCGCGGTGATCGGCCATTGCAGATCGACATGCGCGCCGTTCACCGATGCGGAGATGGCTTTTTTGGCCAGGCCAGGCGCGATGGATAAGGCCACCTCGGCGGCTGTCGTGCCTGCGGGGTACTGGCGGATATTGCCATCAGGAAAGGTCAGGGAAATCTGGGCCATCATGGCCTCCTCGTCGGTTTGGCGCCTACGATGCGCCCGGTTGCGGGTTATGTCGGGCGTTTGATGGCGCTGCCGCATGGCATTGTCAACCGCCCCGCGATATAGGACGCACCAAGGAGGCGCATCCGTGACCGAACCGAACCATCTGACCACGCCTGAAGGCCGCCGCATCGCGTACCGCGCCATCACCGGGGCCGGGCCGGGTATCGTGTTTCTGGGGGGGTTCCGGTCCGATATGGAAGGGGCCAAGGCGCAGTATCTGCATGACTGGGCCGAACAGAACGGGCGCGCGTTCCTGCGGTTTGACTATTCCGGGCACGGGGCCAGCGGCGGGGCCTTCACCGATGGCTGCATCGGCGATTGGGCGGCGGATGCGGCGGCGGTCATTGCGGCGGTGACCGAGGGGCCGCAGATCCTGATCGGATCATCCATGGGGGGCTGGATCGCGTTGCTGCTGGCGCGTCAGGCACCTGCATCGGTTGCGGGACTTGTGGGCATCGCTGCGGCCCCGGACTTTACCCAAGACATCAGGGCCGCGCTCACCCGCGACGCGCGGGCCGCACTGGCGCGGGATGGCCGGATCGCGCAGCCGTCTGACTATGGCGCGCCCTACATCATCACGCAGCGGTTGCTGGCAGATGGCGATGCGCAACAGGTCTTGAACCAAGACCTGCACATGCCCTGTCCGGTGCGCCTGTTGCAGGGCATGGCGGACAGGGATGTCTTGCCAGCGGTGGCGATCCGCCTTTTTGAACATATGACTGGCGACGATATCCGCCTGACCCTCGTCCAAGGTGCGGATCACCGCTTTTCAACCCCCGATTGCCTTGCCATGGTCGCGGCAGCCGTGACCGATGTCTTGGGGAGGATCGGATGAGACTGCTGAAAGGGCTGGTTTCGGTTCTTGCGGTCTTTGCCGTGCTTGTCGGTCTACTTGCCCTTGTCTTCCCGCGCGACGGGGTGGACCGCGACATTGCCTTTGATCCGGCAAGTCTACCCGATGATCTGGATGCCTATCTTGCGGCGTCCGAGGCCGATGTCGCAGACCTGACGCAAGGATCGGAAAAACGCATCATCTGGGCCGCCGCACCCGGGCAGAAAACTCCGCTCGCGATCATCTATGTTCACGGCTTTTCCGCAACGGCTGCGGAAATCCGTCCTGTCCCGGACATGGTGGCGGATGGTGTGGGGGCCAATCTGTACTTCATGCGCCTTGCGGGCCACGGGCAAGGTGGCGATGCGATGGCCACGGTCGCGGCGGGCGACTGGGTGGAGGATATGGCCGAAGCCATGGCCATCGGACGGCGTCTGGGCGACAAAGTGGTTCTGATTGCAACATCCACGGGGGCCCCGCTGGCGGTGATCGCGGCATCCGACCCGGCGCTGTCGGATGGTCTGGCAGGTATCGTGATGATTTCGCCCAACTTCGGTCTGAAATCTGCGGCAGGGGTCATTCTGGACATGCCGCTCGCGCGGTATTGGGGGCCGGTGGCGGCGGGCGCAACGCGCAGTTTTGCACCCGCCAATGCCGGGCAGGCGGCGCATTGGACGACCGAATATCCGACGACGGCGCTGTTTCCGATGGCGGCGCTGGTGCGTGCGGGGCGGAATGTGGATGTTGCGAGCATCAGGATACCCGCACTGTTCATCTATGCACCGGCGGATCAGGTGATCGATGTGGCGCGTATTCCCGCTGTTGTTGCGGCATGGGGTGGGCCTGCGCAGACGGCCGAAATCACGGTGGATGACGGTGATGATCCCTTTTCTCATGTCATCGCAGGCGATATCATGAGTCCTGGGCAGACCGCACCCGTGGCCGGATTGATCCTGTCCTGGATCGGGGATGCCGGGCTTTGAGCGAACCTGTCGTCCTGATCCCCGGCCTGATGTGCGATGCGCGCTGCGTGCTGCCGCAGATTCTGGCGCTCGGCTCAGACTTTGCGGTTCAGATCATCCTGCCGACACAAAGCCAGACGATCGAACAGATGTCCGAGGCGGCCTTGGCGGTCGCACCACGGCAGTTTGCATTGATCGGGCAGGGGCTGGGCGGGATCGTGGCCTTGGACATGATCCGGCGGGCAGGCGAGCGGATCACCAGGGTTGCGTTGATCGCGGCTGATCCGTTGCCCGAGGACCCCAGGATTGCGGCTGCCCGCGAGACGCGGATGGTGGCCGCGCGTGCCGGGCGGCTGGCGCATGTGATGGCCGATGAGGTGCCCGAAAGCAGCCTTGCCGATACGCCGGACCGGGCCATGGTGACGGCATTGCTGCGTGAAATGGCGCTGGATCTGGGGGAAGGCGTGTTCCTGCGCCAGTCGCGCGCGATGCAGCGCCGCCCGGATCAGCAGAAAACGCTGCGGCGGGCAACCATGCCCACACTGCTGATTGCCGGTGCGGCGGATCGCCTGGTACCACCGCGCCGTGCTGCGTTCATGGCAAGTCTGATGCCACGGGCGACGACCGTCATTCTGGACGGTGCAGGCCATTTGCCAACCATCGAAGCCCCCGATGCGGTCAATGCGGCGTTGCAGCCGTTCCTGACCGCACCGCTGCTATTGCGCTGAGGCGAGGCTGATCTTCGGTTTCTTCTCTGCCCCGTGCCTGTCGATGAAGCCCAGCACGAGCGGCCGGATATTCAAACGCCAGCTGCGCCCGGCGAAGATGCCGTAATGCCCGGCACCGTCCTCAAGATGGCTGGCTTTCTTGGCATCGGGCAGACTGGTCAGCATCGCCAAGGCAGCCACGCATTGGCCGGGGGCCGAGATATCGTCATTCGCACCTTCAACCGTCATCACGGCCACATCCGTAATGGCACCGATATCGACCAGTTTCCCGTCGACGACAAAGGCATTGCGCGCAATTTCACGGTTCTTGAAGATACGCTCGACCGTTGACAGATAGAACTCTGCCGTCATGTCCATCACGGCAAGATATTCGTCATAGAACCGGTTATGCGCGTCGTGGTCTGACGCCTCGCCCTGGGCCACGCGCATGATCTGTTCGGTAAAGGCCTTCGAATGGCGTTCGGCATTCATCGAGATGAAGCTTTGCAGCTGCAGAAGGCCGGGATAGACCATCCGCCCCGCGCCCTTGTGCTTGAAACCCACGCGCTGCACGGCGAATTGTTCCAACTGCCCCATCGTGATGCGGCGGCCAAAATCGGTGACGTCGGTTGCCGCGGCATCCGGGTCCACCGGTCCGCCGATCAGGGTCAGGGTCTTTGGCTGGGCCTTCGGGTCTTCCGCCGCGAGATAGGCGGTCGCAGCCAGGGCCAATGGTGCGGGCTGGCACACGGCGATGACATGGGTGTCGGGGCCCAGGGCGCGCATGAACTCGACAAGGTAAAGGGTGTAATCCTCCACGTCGAATTTGCCCGCGCTGACCGGAATGTCACGTGCATTGTGCCAATCCGTGATGAACACGTCGCAATCGGGCAGCAAGCTCGACACTGTGGATCGCAGCAGGGTGGCATAGTGGCCGGACATCGGCGCAATCAGCAGCACCTTGCGGGCCATCGGCGCACGGCGGCGTACGGAAAACTGGACCAGATCGCCGAAGGGCTTTTTCAACACCGGCTTGACGTCGATGATGTGATCCTGCCCCTCGGGGCCGACGATCGAACGGATGCCCCAGTCAGGCTTCACGATCATGCGTTCAAAGCTGCGTTCGGTGACCTCGCCCCAGGCCGCCGTCATTTTCAGCCAGGGGTTCAGTGACAGTGCAAAGGCCGGATAAGACGCCATCGCGCGCGCCGTCGCCCCCATCCACGCATTGGTGTTGCGTGCTGTCTCCATCAGGTCGTATGA
>JAAFHS010000006.1 GCA_013298485.1 Rhodobacterales bacterium | reverse complement strand
GCTCCACCCGCAGCCCGCCCAGCAGATAGGGGTAGGTCTTGTGCCCCTTCGCGGGCCTGCTGGTGTCAGGCTTCCGGTAGATCGGCATCAGTCGCATGAGACGCATCAGCCGCCGGATGCGTTTCTCGTTCACGGCATAGCCTTCATTCTGCAGGTGCCATGTCATCTGCCGGACGCCGTAGAACGGGGTGTCCAGAAACGGCTTGTCGATCAACCGCATCAGGTCGAGGTTCATCGCCGTCCCGCCCTGCGGCGCGCAATAGAACGAGGACCGCGATATCGAGAGAAGGCGGCATTGCGCGCCAACTGACAGCTTGGGATTCGAGCGTTCGATCATACCCCGCCTCACTTGCCGATCCAGGGCTTGAGCTTTCGTGACAAAAAAATCGTTGGCGACGGCGTTCGCCCACTTTCTCGGACCAGTTGCGCGCGCGGGCTCACCTCACGATCTTGGCGTGCAGGTCGCGGACCGTTTCTTCGGCAACCTCTGCCGCCACAACGGCCTTGCCGCCTCGCTCAAAGAGGCCGACAGCCCCCTCCAGCAGCGACCGTTTCCATTGATGGATCATCGTCGGATGCACGCCGTATTCGGCGGCCAGTTCCGACACCGTGCGCGCGCCCTTCACGGCCTCCAGCGCCACTCGCGCCTTGAACGCCGCATCGTGGTTCCTGCGTTTCGACATGTCCTGATCTCCGCGTCTTGGGGATCAGCAGACCTCAGATCGTAGCTTCCGTCACTGTCCGATTTTCGGGGGGTAGCTTAGTCAGCACTCCTTGCTTGCAAGTACTAAAACTATGGAAAGTGCTGAAAGCACTTTTTCATGCTGTCGGTAGTGCGAGGGCTGGGAGGCTTTTCGATGCTGATCGTGTGTGGCGCATCAAACGGCATTCAACCGTTCGGATCAGGCCAATCAAAATCAGATTCAGCGCCAAATAAAGGACACCCGCGATAGCGAAAACCTCGAAAATCGCGAATGTCTGGCTCATCAGGCGTTTGGCGTAGCCGGTGATTTCCAGGACGGTGATGGTCGAGGCCAGACTGGTGCCTTTGACCATCAACACCAGTTCGTTGCCGTAAGCGGGCAGCGCCTGACGGATCGCCAGCGGAAACTCGATCCGACGAAACCGCATCACGCGCGACATGCCGCAGGCTTTGGCCGCTTCGACCAGACCAGCGGGCACGGCAACAAGTCCGCCGCGCAGAATTTCAGACGTATAAGCGGCGGTGTTCAGGGCAAGGGCCAGTACCGCGCAGCGCGACCCCTCGCTGATGACCCACCACAGGGCCGGTATGTCGTGAATAAATCTGATCTGCCCAAGCCCGTAGTAGATCAGGAAGATCTGCACCAAAAGTGGCGTGCCGCGAAAGGCGATACTGTAGTAGCGCGCGAACCCGGACACCCAAGCCTTGTCCGACCCGCGCATGATTGCAAGACCAAGGCCAAGGTTGAAACCGATGGCGACGGAGATGGCCGTCAGCGACAGGGTCATCCAAAGACCTTTGAGCAGCACCGGCACGGCAAGCTGAATAAGTTCCATGGTTCAGGCCCCTTTCCGTGGTGACAAAACGGCTTCGACCTTATTGAAGCCAACCTGGCTGATCAGCGTGATCATCAGGTAGACCAACGCCGCAATTGAATAGAAGATCAGGGGATTATGGGTTGATCCCGCGCCGATGAAGGCGGTGCGCATCAGCTCTTGCAAGCCCACCACCGAAACCAGCGCCGTGTCCTTGATCGT
The DNA here is from genome assembly GCA_013298485.1 of Rhodobacterales bacterium. Taxonomy (GTDB): domain Bacteria; phylum Pseudomonadota; class Alphaproteobacteria; order Rhodobacterales; family Rhodobacteraceae; genus JAAFHS01. Next base: position 17,366 of record JAAFHS010000006.1, on the reverse strand, counting down.
GGTTTGCCAGACGTTGTTGATGCCCGGGAAGGCGATGCGCAGCATCTGTGGTGCGATGATACGCGCGAATATCCGGCGGCTTGGAAGGCCAAGTGCGACGGCCGCCTCGATATGGCCTTTCGGGATCGCGGCAAGTGCGCCGCGGATGACTTCGGTCGAATAGGCGCCCGAAATAGCACTGATCGCGGCCACGGTGATGAAAAACGCATAGCCCGCATCGGCAAGTTCAGCAAAGCCGAAGACGGTCGCGATCTTGGTGACAAATTCTACGGACCCGAAAAACAGCAGGTAGATGATCAACAGTTCCGGCACGCCGCGGATGACCGATGTGTAAAAATCGACCAGGTGCGACAGCCCGAAGACCGCGCGCCATTTGATCAGGCCGCAGATTGTGCCGATGATCAGCCCGAAGATCATACTGGCCACACCAACGGCGATGGTGACGGCAGCACCGCGTAGGATCGCACCGACCCAGCCGCCCTCCCAGACCTGTAGAAGACCGAATTCCATCGCTTCATCCTGTTTTCTGAAACACGCGCCCAGCCGAAGCCGGGCGCGGCCTGTTCCTGAAATCCCGGTCCGGCCTTATTGGCAGGGGCGCGAGATATCCATGTTGAACCATTTCTCACTGGAAGCCTTGATCGAGCCATCCGCGATCAACTCGCAAAGGGCGGTATCGATTTTGGCTTTCAGTTCCGTGTCGTCTTGACGAATGCCGACGCCCACGCCTTCGCCCAAGCTCGCGTCATAGGTGGAAATGATGTTTACATCGACAAACTGGAAGTTTGCGCCTTCAGGCTTGTCCAAGAATGACTGCAAGGCTGACACATCGGCAAAGCCTGCATCCACGCGGCCGTTGGCAAGGTCGATCTGCATTTCATCCAACGTGGCGTAGGATTTCAGCGTCGCAGTCGGGGCCAGCTTTTCCATGAAATGCGCATGGGTAGTACCGGCCTGCACGCCAACCGAATGGCCATCAAGAGCGGCCAGCAGCGCCGGAATCTCGGTGATACCCGCAAGGTCGGAATCCTTGGCGACGACAACCTTGTTTGCCAGTTCAGCATAACCGGTCGAGAAGTTGATTTCCTTCTTGCGGTCTTCGGTTATCGACATGCCCGAGATGATGATGTCGAACTGGTTGGCCTGCAGCGCCGGGATCAGGCCGTCAAATGCCTGAACCACAAACACGCACTCCATCGCCAGCTTGGCGCACAGCATGTTGCCCACATCGGCGTCAAAGCCGGTAACCGCACCGTTGGCGTCGGCCATGCTCCACGGCGGATAGGCGCCTTCGGTGCCGATTTTCAGCTGGCCTTCGGCCTGTGCCCCCGAGGCCACCCCGGCGAGCAGCGCGATGAGTGAAAGAACTTTCAATTTCATGTCCGTCTCCTTGTTGAACTTCGTTTCATTTTAGTCTTCACCGCATCGGTTTTCGCCCTGTTCTGGCTGGCCGCGTCGCGATGTCAGTCTCAGAACGTGCGGGCCAGGAACTGGCGCAAACGCTCGGATTTCGGTTGGCCGAACAGATCGGCCGGGGTGCCTTCTTCCTCAACGCGCCCTTGGTGCAGGAACAAAACCTTGTGGCTGACCTCGCGCGCGAACTGCATCTCATGCGTCACAAGGATCATGGTGTTGCCTTCCTCGGCGAGCTGGCGGATCACGCGCAGCACTTCGCCCACCAATTCGGGGTCAAGCGCCGAGGTCGGCTCGTCAAACAGCATCACCTTGGGGCGCATCGCCAGCGTGCGCGCAATGGCGGCGCGTTGTTGCTGGCCGCCCGAAAGCTGGCCCGGATAGTGCGCGTGCTTTTCGGACAGCCCGACCTTTTTGAGCAGGGCATGCGCATGCTCTACCGCATCGGCGCGCGCCTCTTTCAGCACATGGATCGGCGCCTCTATGATGTTTTCCAACACCGTCATGTGCGGCCAAAGATTGAAGTTCTGGAACACCATCCCGACCCGCGCGCGGATGTGTTCGATCTGACGCGGATCGGCGGCTGTCGTGCCGCCCTTGGCGTGCGCCTTCATCCGCACCAGTTCGCCGTCAATCACCACCCGGCCAGAGTTTGGCTGTTCGAGCAGGTTGATGCAGCGCAGCATGGTGCTTTTGCCCGACCCCGATGATCCGATCATCGACACCACCTGGCCCGGATAGGCCGTCAGGTTCACGCCCTTCAGAACCTCCAGTGCGCCAAAGGACTTATGCAGATCAACCACTTCGACTGCGGGGGTGCCCTTGGGGGCAAGCTCCACCTTGGCTGGACGGACGGCGGCAGAACCGGGTTTTGCTTCGATCTTTTTCAGGGCCGTCAAGGCCGTGTCAAAATGACGAAGGCTGGTCGAAAGGCAGATCTGTTGCCAGCTGGCGTCCTGCGGAATGAAGCCGTGCACGAGGTCGGTCTTGATGCGTTGGCCACGCTCTGACTCGGGCTTGTCGTAAAGATGCAGCCAGTTGTCGTCCACCACCCGGCGCTGCATCTCGGCACTGCTCAGCGTGCCGCATTCCATCACCAAAGGCAGCACGCGCGCCTGCGGCATCGCCGCGCGCACAAAGGCCGAGACATAACCAGTGGCCGTGGCCGCAATGCCGGTGTTTGTCGTCGCAGCGGCACCCGTGATCACCGGCACCATCGCGGGGCCGAACATCTCGGCCCCCCAGGCAAGGCCCGCATGATCCACCGGGCTGACCGACAACAGTGCCGGATAGCCGTAAGGTCCGGCGCCCGTGTGCAAGTCAAACACAATGATTTGCCCGGCCTTTTGACCAAAATCTTCCAGCACGGACGTCAGCACGCGGTTTGACCAAACCGGGGCTTTACCGCCATAGAACAGGCCATCGGCAAAGGCGTATTGCCCGGCTTCGATGATCAAGGACACTGCCGTCTGACCCTTGGCCTTGGTTAGTTCCGCCAAGGCCTCATCCGCCAGGGTCCGCTCCGGCCCATCCCAGGCTGCCACAACCAAGGCCGGATGCAGATCTGCGTAAGCGGGGTTTTCGGGCGGCTTTGCGGTCCAATCAATGAAGTTCCGGTTCAGATCGACGTTGTCTTCGTTCACCCGGCGCGACCATGCCGTGCCCCAGGGGTTGATCAGATGGATCATCAGAACGGCAGTGTCTTCCGGCAGCCCCCAATTGGCCTTTTGCCCCAGCCACGCCGTTTGGCAGGCGGAGCCATAAGCCCCCTCAACCCCGTGCGTGCCGGAAATCATCACCATCAGTTTCGGTGCATCGGCCGGACCGATCAGCGCCACATCAGTGGCGATCGGCTTGCCATCGGGCCCGTGCAGCGGATGGATGTGCTCGGACAGTGCCGCCCCTGCCGCCCGGGCGGCTGACAGAAACCGCTGACGCATTGTTGCGTAGTCCAACACGAATGGCAGGCTGGTGTCGGCGGATTGCGTCAGGTCGCGCGGCTGCATCATTGGAATTTCTCGCGGGCTAAGGGCTGTGACGGCAGAACTTTGCCGGGATTGAGGGTCTGGTCGGGGTCCAGCGCCTGCTTGATGCGCATCATCGTTGCCAGCTTTACGGGGTCAGATGTGGCGACCAAGGCGGCTATGCGTTTGGCCCCCACCCCGTGTTCAGCAGAAAATGATCCGCCAAGGGCACGCAGGTTTGCGTAAAGTACGTGCTCGACTGCGCCGGATATGGCGTCATCCAGCGGACCGGCGCAGTTCAGCACGATATGCAGATTTCCGTCGGCAAGATGCCCAAAGACATAGGGCACCAGATCGGCGTCGATCCGGGCCAGACCGCTTTTCACATGATCAACATAGGCCGCGATTTCGGACAGCGGCACCGAGACATCATAGGATGGCGCCGAACCATGGGCGCGGTAAAGCTGATCGGTGTCTTCGCGCAGTCGCCACAAATCGGCCTCTTGCCGTTTGGACGCGGCTATGATGCCGGTGGCCATTGGGTGGCGATCGAGGATGGCTGCAAAGATCTGTTCGATACCCTCGTTCAGATCGGCCTGATTGGCACCGCCCAGCATCAGCAACAGACAGACCGGCTGATCCAGTGGAAAGCTTGGTTCCGACCAGCCCTGCGCCTGGGCGGTCAGTTGAATATAGGACTGCCAAAGCCCTTCGGCTGCGCGCAAATGCCCAGCATCACAGCGCAGCGCGAGGTTGATCGCCTCCAACACCGCAGCAACCGATGGCAGGCCCAGCATCACCGTAGCGGTGCAGTGCGGCAGCGGCTCCAACTTGATCACCACCCGCGTGACGATGCCAAGCGTGCCTTCCGCGCCGATGAACAGGTGCTTCAGGTCATAGCCCGCCGTATTTTTCACCACGCGGGTCATGTCGGAATAGATGGTGCCATCGGGCAGTACCGCCTCCAGCCCCAACACGCGATGCCGCATCACCCCATAGCGGTGCGCCATGATGCCGCCCGCGTTGGTCGACACCATGCCGCCGATGGTGGCCGTGCCGCGTGCCGCAAGGTCGATGCCGGGTTCCAGCCCATAGGCCATCGCGGCATTCTGCAACGCCTCCAGCGCTACGCCTGCCTGCACGACGGCCACGCGTTCATCGGGGAATATCGCCTCAATCTGGGCCATCCGCGTCAATGACAGCACGATTTGGCCAAGATGCGACTGGCAGCCGCCGACCAAACCGGTATGGCCGCCTTGCGCCACGATGCTTGCGCCGTGCGCCCGGGCAATGGCCACGACAGCGGCCACCTCGGCAGTTGACGCGGGCAGGACTAAAAGCTTCGCACCGTGATCCTCGCCAGCATCAGTTCGCACGTGGCCAGCGCCAACAGCCGCGATCAACGCGTTTTGCAACGCCGAAAGATCAGAGGTTGCGACAACGCACATCCTCATCCCGCCACCTGCTTTTGCAGCGAGGCGATCAGCCGATCATTGTCGGCGGGCTTGCCGATGGTGGCGCGTAGCCATGTCTCATATCCCGCCTCGCGCCATGGCTTGACGATGATGCCGTCTTGCAGAAGGGCCGCCGCCACAGTGGAACTGTCGCGCCCGGTGTCAAAGAACAGAAAGTTGGTTTGTGACGGGGCAGCGTTCAGCCCCACTGCGGCCAAGGCAAGCGCAACTCGGCCCCGCTCGGCCCGGATGCGCGCAACCGACGCCTTCATCCAGGCATCATCTTCAAGGGCCGCCACCGCGGCGATTTGTGCGGCGGCATTCACGTTGAACGGGGTCTTGGCCGAAGCAATCACCCGCGCAATTTCAGGGTCTGAACATACGGCATATCCGACGCGCAAACCGGCCAAACCATAGGCTTTGGAAAAGGTTCGCAGCACGACGTAGGCAATGCCGCTGTCGCGAAGGGTTTCAATTCCATCTGGCAAACTTGCATCCGCGTATTCGAAATACGCCTCATCCAACACAAACAAAGTCCCCGGCCGAACAGCTGCGATCAGACGCTGCAACGCTGCCAGATCCAGTGCGGGCCCTACCGGGTTCCACGGCGAAGACAGGAACACCACGCGCGGACCGGCGGCAATTTCAGCCTCCAGCGCCGCGAGATCAAAGCCCGCCGCAGCGGTCATCGGCACTTTCAAGACTGTTGCACCTGCGGCCAAAGGCTCGATCTCGTGCAGGCCAAAGCTTGGCACCACGGTCACCACCTGCGTGCCAGCCACCAGAACGCCGCGCGAAATGGCGGCGATCATTTCTTCGGACCCGTTGCCCGCAACGATCACGCCTGCATCGACCCCGAGCCGCATAGCCAAAGCTTCGCGCAGCACGGTGCAGGCCGGATCGGCGTAACGCCAAGGCTCAAAACCGCCGTCCGCCAAAGCGGCCAGAACGGCAGGGGAACAACCGTCTGGATTTTCGTTGCTGGCAAGCCGTGCCAAATCGTCATGCCCGCTGAGCGCCCGGGCACGTGCGAGCGACATCCCCGCATTGTAGGGCGGCAAGGCGGCAACATGCGGATTGACCATCAAGGCCGCAGATGCCGCGCCGGAGCCAGTTTTGGTTTCGGGCGAAGCGGTCATCACAGATCCAATACGATGGCGGTTTTCGGGCGCGAGCAACACAGCAGCAATTCACCCGGCGCGACGTCCTCGAGAGGGTCTTCAAAATAGCTCACTTCGCCCGAAATGATCCTCGATGTGCATGTGCCGCAAATGCCCGCGCGACAGCTGAATTCCGGTGCCAAACCCTTTTCTTCGGCGAAGGACAAAAGCGACTGGGCCGCGCCATCCCACTCAGCCACGATGCCTGACTTGCGAAACTCCACCGTGATCGCCCCGACGGCGGGCACGGGAGGCGTACCGGCCGTCGGGGCGACTGGCTTCGGCTTGACCTCAGTGTCAAGCACTGTGGCGGGGCCGAAGAATTCGTAGGCGATACGGTCTTTGACCACACCAAGACCGCGCAGGGTTTGATACATCGCCTGCATGAACGGCGGTGGGCCGCAAAGGTAGAAATCGTAATCGTCGAGGCACAGAAGGCTTTGCATCACGTCACGAGTGATGAACCCATCGCTGTCAAATCGGTTTGCAACGCGATCTTCGTCACTTGGCGCACGATAGCAATAGTGGGCCGACAGGCCGGGACGCTGACCGATCAGTCCATTGACCTCTTCGCGCAGGGCGTGCACGTCGCCGTTTTCGCAGGCATGCAGAAACAAGGTGCGACGCACCGACCGATGCGCCAGCGCATGCAGCATCGACACCATGGGCGTCAGTCCCACCCCGCCGCTCAACAAAACCACCGGACGGTCGCTGACCTCATCCAGCACAAACTCGCCGCGCGGTCCGTCGGCTGTCAACACATCGCCAACGCCGATACTATCGTGCAGGTAGTTTGAACTTACCCCGACCGGCCAGCCCGGACCCGCTGAGGGCTCGCGCTTGACCGAGATGCGGTAATGGCTCAGATCGTCGGGCGCCCCTGACAAGCTATAATTGCGCAGGACATAGCCTTTGGCATCGCCCGAGGGGATCTTGAAGACCAAAAACTGGCCCGGACGGAACGTGGGCAGAGCCGATCCGTCCATCGCTTTTAGGTGAAACGACGTGATCAGGCTGCTTTCGACGATCTTCGCAACCACTTTCAGGTTGCGAAAACCACCTTTGCCTTGCGCAGACGGATCGCTGCCGGGCGTCATTCAGCCGCAACTTTCTGGGCCTGCTCTGCCTCGATCAACTTGGCCAGATTGCGCCGGAACCGCATCGGGCCCACGTCGATTTTCAAATCAAGATTTGACGTGCGTTTGTTGGCCAAACCCTGGTGAACGGCGGTCAACACAGCCCGATCTTCATCAAAGGCGCCGCGCACGGATTTGGCGAACTGCGCCGAAATCTCGGCATCGTTCGGGGCAAAATTGCGGATTTGAAACCAGTAATATTTGGTCTGGTTTTCATCGACCGGGGTCATGAAGTTATAACTGTCCATCAGGAAAGTGTCGGCATGCAAGGGCTTGTCCTCACCGCCCGTGCCAGCGGGGCAGAAGATCGCCTTGATGATCGCCGCCGCCGGATAGCGCACCTCATAGTGCTGCTTGCGGTCACATTTGCCCTTGAACGCCAGATAGGGCGCGTAGAAAGGGGCCGGTTCCACATCCAGCATCCAGCGCCAGACTGTTACGCCGTCACTGCCCACGGTGGTTTCAAGCGGAGCCTCTTCCGCAGCGGCATTGCCGAACGACGATTGGTGAACCCAAGCCACATGCGATGGGTCCAGCAGGTTGTCGGTCATCAGCAGATAATTGCAATCGAGCACCATCGACTCGCCGCGATTGATGCCCCAGGCGGGATCGTCCCAATGATCCACAGCGAAGATCAGCGCAGGATCGGCCTTGTCCGCATCGCCCATCCAGACCCATAGCATGCCGTAGCGTTCATGGATCGGATAGGACTGAACACGCGCCACATGCGGGATTTTTTCCACGCCTGGAACCCGGGTACAGGTGCCGGTGCAGTCAAACGTCAGGCCGTGATAGCCGCATTCAACATCGTCACCTTTGATCCGCCCCATGGAAAGCGGCAACTTGCGGTGTGGGCAGGCATCTTCCAGTGCTGCCACAACGCCGTCTGTCTTGCGGTAAAGCACAATGGCCTCGCCCAGAACTTTTACCGGAACAAGGCCGCTGCCAACCTCATGATCCCATGCTGCGACATACCAGCTGTTGCGTAGGTACATGATCTGCTCCCGAAATTATGTGTAGACATATTTCTAACCTGCATTTAACGATTCAAAAAACACTTGCTTCTGCGTTCTATTTTAGAAAAACTAAACTATTGCTTTGCCGGATTGATGAACTTGCAAAAACTCCCCTCCATGCGCGCGGTACAGGCATTCGAGGCTTTTGGCCGTCTTGGCAGCGCTACAGCTGCAGCAACTGAGCTGGGGGTCACGGTCGGTGCGATCAGCCAACAGCTGCGCAAGGTTGAGGCGGACGTCGGGCTGCGGCTGGTCGAACGCAAAGGCAAGTCAATCGCCCTGACGGCACGAGGGCGGCACTATCATGACGACGTCAAAGCCGCGTTTGATACGCTGCGCGAGGCGCAAACCAAGGTCGAGCGGGCACGGTCAGAGGCCACGCTGACGATTTCGTGTCTGCCATCGCTGGCCTCCAAATGGATTGGCGCGCAGTTGTTCGATTGGCAATCGTCTCATCCCACCGCAACTGTGCGCTTGATTGGGGATGACACCGAACCACGCTTTGGCGAGGGTGAGGTCGACTTCCGGCTGTCCTACGGTGATCTGATTACGCGCTTTGATCACCGAACCGAGCTGTTCACGGATTGGGTCGTCCCAGCCTGTTCCCCTGCACTTCTTGCAAGACTGAAGCCGACAGCGCCTGCGGATATCCTTGATGCCCCACTGTTGGGGATCGAATGGGATCGCGCGCAGGGTGCGGCACCCGGCTGGGGCGATTGGGCGGCGCATGTTGGCGTACCCCGCCGCAAGGTAGCTGGCGAGGTTGCGTTTTCGATGTCCAGTGCCGCGATTGATGCCGCGATCAATGACCGGGGTTTTGTGTTGGCGCAGCTTTCCATGGCTGCCGAAGATATCGCCTCGGGGCGGCTTGTCGTGCCATTCGACATCCGGCTGAAACTGTCACAGCCCTATTCGCTGGCATGGGACCCGGCCGTATTGGAAAAACCGTTCGGGGCAGAGTTGCGCAGCTGGATTCAAACGATCTCCCGCCGTCAAAAGGTGATTTCTGCACCGCAGGCAGGTTAACCCGCCTGCGGTTCTGTCCCTGCTCAGGCGCGGTGCTGAACAGTCCAGGTTGCGATATAGTCCATCAGGCCAGTGTTCAGGCAATCAGACGGCTCCAGCCCGATGGACTTGAGTTGGCCGCGAATGGCGTCCATTTGCGACGGGTCAACGCCTGCTTCGATGACCGAGGACACAAAAGCCGCAAAGCCGGGTTGTGCCCAGCCCTTTTCCTCGAACCGCTCAGGATGAATGAAATCCAGGCCTTGGAACGGGTGCGCGCGGGTCACCGGGCCATACATGTGCACGCCGCAAGCCTTGCAGGCGTGGCGCTGGATCAAAGCGGCCGGATCAACAACGGCAAGCTTGTCACCATTTTCCAGCACCGTCACCTTGTCATGCGGCGCCACGGCCACGACGGAGAAAGTAGCACCCTCAGGCTTCCAGCACTTGGTGCAGCCGCAGGCGTGGTTATGGGCAATCTGGCCCTCAACCCGCACGCGCACGGGCTTGTCAGTGCAGGCGCAAACAAGCGTGCCGCCGGTGAAATCCGGTGATGTCGCGGCGATGCCGTTGTCCAGTGCCGGGTGCAGTTTCGGTTTGGTCATGTGGTTTTTCCTCCCATTTTCCCGGATACATGGCACCGGTCCGGTTCCGGTATTGTGTTTTCAGAATACGACGACGGACCGGATGCTCTCGCCCTTATGCATCAGATCGAACCCTTCGTTGATCCGCTCCAAGGGCAGGATATGGGTGATCATGCTGTCGATCTCGATCTTGCCGTCCATGTACCAGTCCACGATCTTCGGCACATCCGTGCGGCCCCGTGCGCCCCCGAACGCCGTGCCCTTCCAGACGCGGCCGGTGACCAGCTGGAACGGGCGGGTCTCGATCACCGCCCCCGCCGGTGCCACGCCGATGATGATCGACTGCCCCCAGCCGCGATGCGTGCATTCCAACGCGTCGCGCATGACTTTGACGTTGCCGGTGCAGTCGAACGAGTAATCCGCCCCCCCGATCTTATCGACAGGCGTCTTGGTCAGATCGACAATCGCCTGCACAACCGACCCCTCCACCTCTTTCGGGTTGATGAAATGCGTCATCCCGAACTTCTCACCCCAGGCTTTCTTGTCGTTGTTCAGATCGACCCCGATGATCATATCGGCCCCGGCCATTTTCAGCCCCTGGATCACGTTCAGCCCGATGCCGCCAAGGCCGAAGACCGCGGCCTTCGCCCCAATCTCGACCTGAGCCGTGTTCAAAACCGCCCCGATGCCCGTGGTAACACCGCAGCCGATGTAGCAGATCTTGTCGAACGGCGCATCGTCGCGGACCTTGGCCAGCGCGATCTCGGGCACCACCGTGTGGTTGGCAAAGGTCGAGCAGCCCATGTAGTGATGGATCGGCGTGCCATCCAGCATCGAAAACCGGCTGGTGCCATCGGGCATCAACCCCTGCCCCTGCGTCGCACGGATCGCGGTGCAAAGGTTCGTCTTGCGCGACAGGCAGCTTGGGCATTCGCGGCATTCCGGCGTGTACAGCGGGATCACGTGATCGCCCGGTTTCAGGGTTTTCACCCCCGGCCCGACGGCAATCACCACGCCTGCGCCCTCATGCCCCAGAATTGCCGGAAACAGGCCTTCGGGGTCTGCACCCGACAGGGTGAATTCATCCGTATGGCAAATCCCCGTGGCCTTGATTTCGACCAGCACCTCACCCTCGCGCGGGTCCGCAAGATTGACCTCCATCACGACCAAGGGCTGGCCTGCGGCGATGGCGACGGCGGCGCGTGTGCGCATGATGATCCTCCCGGCTTTTGTCGCCAAGCTGGGGGAAAAGCGGCCCAAGTGCAATCGGGAAAGCTGCCGGGCCCGCGCGTCGACTGGGGGCGGTGCGGACCCGGCGCAAGGGGCCTACTGCATCTCGGCCATCAGGGCGTCGATCGCATCGCACGCCGCTTGCGGGTTGTCGCCAACATTGGCGAATTGGGTCTGCAACTCTGCGGCCTTGCCCGAGAATTGCTCCAGCTTTGCCGGATCAGAGGTGCCAAGCTCGGTCATCCGCGCCGTCAGTTCACCCATTTTTGCCTGCGCATCCTCAGCCGTGCAGGCGGCGGCCGTCTCTTCGTTGCAGGCGGCCAGCGTCAGCATCGTCAGCCCGATCAGGGCAAATTTTGTGATCTGCATGAAAATCTCCTGTTCTGAAAGCGAGGGTGCCTTTGCCTAACGGGCGGGCCCCGCGATCCACAACCCTGTGTTGTGCCGGTCGGCGGAGGGCGGGTCCGCGCCCGCCCGCGAACCGGCAGGTTTCAGCCCATCCTGTGATCACGCGGGGTCTTGCCGGGTGGGGTTGCGCCGCGATAGCCTGTGCGGGGAACAGGCAAGGGGTGGTCACGATGAAACGCATCACGATGATGGCGGCTCTGCTGCTCGCCGCCTGCGTTCCGGAAAAAGACCCGCGCTTTCTCGGCCCGCCGATCCCCGCACCGGGGGCCGATGCCTGCGGCGCGGCCGAGCTGCAGGATATGGTCGGTCAGGACCGCCGCGTGCTGCAAACCATCCGCTTTGCGGTACCGGTCCGCATCATCGAACCCGGCACCGCCATCACGCAGGATTTCAGCGCGCAGCGACTGAACATCTATATCGGTGGGGGCGGCGTGATCGAAAGCATCAGCTGCGGATGAGGGGGAACCGGCATCAGGCGTGACAGCGGCTTCCATCAGTCCGTTTCGCTTGTGCCAGACGCCGACGGATTTGAACCTTGACGATAGAAGGGCAACGGTCGATTTGCGCCTGTAGCCGCCTTACCAACAATCCCCCTTGGCCCGGAGTCAAGGGCTTTAGCCCGCCGGGCCGCGCCCGACCTCCCGCACGGGAGGGCGCATCTGCGGCGTCAGTGCGCAGAATATCTGCGGGAGGGGCTGAGCCATAAAGCATGTCGAACGAACACCGCTGCGCCCACCCGAGGTCGGGCGCGGCCCTCTGTCATGTCTCGGGGTGGACGGCAGTAAAGTCCGCCAAGCGGTCATTTGAATTACCGCTTCTGCATCCATTCCACAGCACCGAACCCCTCGCCGCCACACCCCTCACAAAAGTTTCCGAAGTGTTAATTTTGGCCGATTTTAAGAATCCAAAGTATTGATTTATAACATAAATCTTGAAAATTGACAGCCGTCAATTTTCCCTGAAATCCCCCTCACAGCATCCCCGGCACCACCTGATCCGGTGGCCTGTGACCGTCCGCAAAGGTCTTGATGTTGATGATCACCTTCTCGCCCATCTCCACCCGCCCCTCCAGCGTCGCCGATCCCATATGCGGCAGCAGCACCACATTCGGCAGATCGCGCAGGCGGGGGTTGATGTCGTGGCCGTGTTCGAACACGTCCAATCCCGCCGCCGCAATCTCGCCCGCGCGCAAGGCCCGCGTCAGCGCGTTTTCATCAATCACTTCGCCACGCGAGGTATTCACAATCACCGCCGTCGGTTTCATCAGCTTGATCCGCCGCGCGTTCAGCAGATGGAATGTCGATGGCGTATGCGGGCAGTTGACGGATATGATGTCCATCCGCGCCACCATCTGATCCAGGCTTTCCCACCACGTCGCCTCCAGGTCTGCCTCGACCTCGGGGCGCAGGCGTTTGCGGTTGTTGTAATGCACCTGCATGCCAAAGGCCTTTGCCCGCCGCGCGACCGCCTGCCCGATCCGCCCCATGCCAAGGATGCCCAGCCGCTTGCCCCCGATGCGCCCGCCCAGATGCGCCATCGGCGACCAGCCCTGCCAATCGCCAGCCTGCATTTCCGCCAGCCCCTGCGGAATGCGCCGCGTCACCGACAGGATCAGGGCCATCACCATGTCGGCGGTATCCTCGGTCACCACGCCGGGGGTGTTGGACACCAGGATGCCACGCTGCCGCGCGGTTGCGACGTCGATATGATCCACCCCCGCGCCATAGTTCGCGATCAGTTTCAGGCGTTCCCCGGCCTGCCCGATCAGCCCCGCGTCAATCGCATCGCCGATCGTCGGCACGATCACATCGGCATCCCGCATCGCGGCGGCCAGTTCATCGCGGGTCATCCTTGTGTCCGGATCGCGCAGACGGACATCGAACAATTCGGTCAGGCGGGTTTCCACCGCAGGCGGAAGGCGTCGCGTGACGACAACACTCAGGCGTTGGGCTGGCATCTTGGGCTTCCCTCACGGCGTTTCTAATGGCAAAGTGATCCGAACAGGGGGCAGAAACAAGCCCCTGACATGCGGTCCCGTGAATGGACCCGAGGCGGCAGAGGTTTCATGATGCGGGTTTGGCTGGCAATATGTGCAGCGGGATGGGGTCTGGCGACAGCCGCCTTGGCCGAGGGCGATCTGATGCGCAAAGCGCCGCCCGCGCGCCCGTCCGATCTGGTGGAGGTGTCGGCCCCGATCCCCGCCGATGTGGCCCCGGCGGTTGCATCGGATGCCCCGCCCGGCCTTGCGGCGTTGCCCGACACACCGCCACGCGACCCCAACCGGGGCGCTGTGACAAACCTGCCCCTGCCACGATTTGTCACGCTGAAAACCAATGAAGGCAATGCGCGGCGCGGCCCCGGCCTGACCCACCGGATCGACTGGGTGTTCACACGGGCGGGCATGCCGCTGCGGGTGACGGCCGAGTTTGACAACTGGCGGCGGGTGGAGGATCAGGAAGGTGCAGGCGGCTGGATTCACTATTCGCTGCTGTCGGGCACGCGGTCGGGCCTGATCGTGCAGGAGATGGCGGATTTTCGCGACACGCCGGATGATGCCGCGCGCGTCGCCTTCCGGGCCGAGGCGGGCGTGGTGGGCCGACTGCTGGAATGTTCGCGCGACTGGTGCCGGATGAACGTGGACGGCACGCGCGCCTGGGTGCGCAAGACGGCGATCTGGGGTGTTGCGGCCGACGAAATCGTTGAATAGCGCCGCGTCGGCGGTGTGCACCCTGCAAGAAGGCTCGAGGTGGCTGTGGCGATCGAAAACACTGCGCGGATGAATCTTTCCGCCGGACTGGCGAGCGTCAGCGTGGCGACCGTCCTGCTGATCCTGAAGCTGTGGGCGCTGTCGGCCACCAACGCGCTGTCAGTGGCCGTGTCACTGGCGGATACGGCGCTTGACCTGATGGTGTCGGTCGGCGCGATTGCGGCCATCATCTATGCGGCAAAGCCAGCGGATGAGGATCACGCCTTCGGTCACACATCCGTCGAAGATCTGGCGTCGCTGGCGCAGGCGATCTTCATCCTGATGTCGGCCGCGGTGATTGCAGCGGCGGCGGTCGCGCGGCTCGTGTCCGATGCCCCGGCATCTTTGCAATCCGAAGGGCGGGGCATTGTTGTGATGGTGGTGTCCATCGTGCTCACGGCGGGGCTGGTGCTGTGGCAGGGGCGGGTTGCGCGTGCCACGGGCAGCCGGGTGGTTGCGGCGGACCGGTTGCATTACTTGGGTGATCTCGTCCCGAATGTGGGGGCCATCGTGTCGCTTTGGGCGTCGGCATCACTTGGGCTGGGGCAAGTGGATTCCGTGGTGGCCCTGGGGGCTGCCGGCATGCTGGCCTTTGCCGCATGGCGCATCGGGCGGGGGGCATGGGATGCGCTGATGGACCGGCGGGCGGACCCCGCCATCATCGCGGGGATTGGTGCCATCGCCCGTGACTGGCCGGGGGTGTACGGGTTTCACGACCTAAAGACGCGCACCGCAGGCAGCCGTCTTTTCGTGAACATCCACATCGAACTCGACGGCGATCAGACGTTGCGCGACGCCCATGCCATTGGCGCGGGTTTGCGGCGTGCCATTCTGGCTGCTTACCCGCAAGCCGATGTGATCGTGCACAAGGATGTCGCGCATCAGTAAGGTGGAAGTCGGCCGATCAGACCGTACTATCCTTCAGCCTAGATCATCATTCAGGGGGCCTGCGGCATGGACAGCCCCGCCAGTCGCGCTAGTAGTTACTGATCGGATATTCGGGGACAATCTGCATGGTGACAACACGGCGGGCATATCGGCGCGAGGGTGAGGAGCGGCGGCGCGAGGCGTTGATCGCCGCCGCAATCCAGCTTGTAACCGAAGCAGGGCCCGGTGCCGCCACCGTGCGCGCGATTGCCGAACGTGCGGGTGTTACGCCGGGATTGATCCGGCACTATTTCAGCGGCAAGGACGAGTTGTCGCGCGCAGCCTATGTCGCGATGATGCAGCGGATGGTGATCGACAATCAGGCGGCGATCGATGCAGTGCCGGGCGATGCCGTCACGCGCTTTGCAGTCTGCGTCGTGACGTGGCTGCGCCCCCCGGTGAAAGACCCGCAGGCATTGGTTGTCTGGGCGGGTTTTGTGCCGATGATCCGGGCCGACCCCGCGATGCGCGAGGCGCACGGGGCGACATACCGTGCGTTTCGTGACCAGTGGGAAGTGTTGATCGCGGCCCTGCCCGGGCGTGCGGATCAGCCGGATAACCGGGCGCTCGCCACCGCCTGCAATGCGGTGATTGACGGCCTCTGGCTGGAAGGGTCATTGCAGGCCGAGGCGCTGAATCAGTCAGAGCTTGAACGGATCGGGCTTGACGCCATTGGTGCTATTCTGGGAATTGACCTGAAAGGCGCTTTGCCTCAGGAGGTCTGACATGCGATTTGCCCCGGTGACGGAACGGCTTGCGGGCCTTGGCGGGGCGAAATGGGCGGTGCATGCGAAGGCACGCGCCCTGAAGGCGGCGGGCAATCCAATTATCGAGCTGACAATTGGCGAACCGGATGTAGCGACGCCACCCGCGTTGTTGCAGGCGGCGTCCGACGCGATGATGGCGGGGCGCATGGGGTATTCCAACGGGCAGGGTGAGGCGGGTCTGCTGCAGGCGCTGGCGGCCCGCTATACCGCGCGGCGTGGGCGGGTGATCACGCCATCGCAGGTGATGGCCTGGCCGGGCACGCAGACCGTGCTTTACGGCGTGATGTCGACGCTGCTGGGGCCGGGGGATGAGGTGCTGGTGGGTGATCCGATGTATGCCACCTATGAAGGGGTGATCGCCGCGACTGGGGCCACGATGGTGCCTGTGCCCCTGCGCCCCGAGGCCGGTTTCAGGATGCAGGCGGCGGATGTGGCGCAGCGGATCACGGACCGCAGCCGCGTTCTATTCCTGAACACGCCGCATAATCCGACGGGCGCCATGCTGCGCGAGGCGGATATCGCGGCACTGGGCAGGCTCGCGATCAAGCATGATCTGTGGATCGTCTGCGATGAGGTATATGAGGAGATGGTGTTTGACGGCGTGCCCTTCGCCTCACCCCTGTCTGACCCTGCCCTGGCCAAGCGGGTGGTTGTGGCAGCGTCGATTTCGAAATCGCACGCGGCCCCCGGCTTCCGGTCCGGCTGGTGCGTGGGGCCGGAGGCGTTTGTGAGCCGCGCGCTGCCGCTGGCCGAAACCATGCTGTTCGGTAATCAGCCCTTTATCGCAGATGCGACGGCAGTGGCGGTATCAGCGCCCTCACCCGTTGCTGGGGGCATGGTGACGCGTTTTGCCCGCCGGGCGAATCTGTTGGCCGATGGTCTGGCAGGCGTGCCGGGCTGCCATGTGCACCGGCCCGAAGCGGGCATGTTCGCCCTGATCGACGTGCGGGCCCATGGGATGAGCGGGGAGGCCTTTGCATTCGCGCTGCTGGAGGCGACGGGCGTCGCCGTGATGCCAGGCGAAAGTTTCGGGCGGGCATTGGCGGGCTGGCTGCGCGTGTCGCTGACGCAGCCGGATGATCTGATTGCCGAGGCTGCGGCGCGAATCGCGGGTTTCGTGCAGACGCGGGTGGCCGCGTGACCACGGTCGGGCAGGCGCTGGTGGCGGGCCTTGCGGCGCGGGGCGTCGATGTCGTCTTCGGTATTCCGGGCGTGCATACGGTGGAACTCTATCGCGGGCTGGCGGGTTCGGGCGTGCGCCATGTGACCGTGCGGCATGAACAGGGTGCGGGCTTTGCCGCCGATGGCTATGCGCGGGTGACGGGCAGGCCTGGGGTGGCCTTTGTGATCACCGGGCCGGGGTTGACCAACGCGATCACGGCCATGGGGCAGGCGCGGGCGGATTCGATCCCGATCCTCGTGATTTCGGGGGTGAACAGGCGCGTGTCGCTGGGCAAAGGCTTGGGCCTGCTGCATGAATTGCCCGATCAGGCGGGGATGATGGCGGCGCTGTGCCCGACGTTTCAGGTGACAACGCCGGATGATCTGGTACCGGT
>JAAFHS010000059.1:4093-9314 GCA_013298485.1 Rhodobacterales bacterium | reverse complement strand
CAGGACCAGAAGGACCTCCTCGGCATCACACCCGGCCTGATCCGCCTGTCGGTAGGGCTGGAGGATGCGGATGATCTGATCGGTGATCTGCTGGGGGCGCTGTCGACAATTGGCCGAACAATGACCCCGTAGATGCGATAACTGCGGCCCATATCGGCCATAATCCGGGGTGATGTGTTGACGGGTAAGTCAAACTCAACCTTCGGAGCAGCCTGTCCATGTATCTGTTTTCATCTGTGAAGCACCTCTTGGCGTCAACCGCCATTGCCGCAGCCTTTGTCGCGGCCCCCGTGTCCCTGAGCATCAATCAATCCGGTAAACTGCAGATCGTCAGTGCGACCGCGCAAGCAGAAGAGTCGCCGTTTAACGGCGGTGGTGCGCCCGGCGGGCCGGGTGGTGAACCCGGCGGCGGCTTTGGCGGGCCCGGTGGCGAACCCCCGGGTGGGCCGGGTGATGGCCCGGGTGGCCCCGGCGGCGAACCTCCGGGTGGGCCGGGTGGTGAGCCTGGTGGCGGCACGGGTGGAACCGGCGGTGAAGGTGGCACGGGTGGAACCGGCGGCACGGGCGGAACCGGTAGTGAAGGTGGCACAGGCGGTACGGGTGGAACCGGCGGTGAAGGTGGTGCAGGCGGAACCGGTGGAACCGGCGGTGAAGGTGGTACAGGTGGAACTGGTGGCGGTGGCGGTACAACGCCGCCGGACGTGACGCCGACCCCGGTCTCACAGCCCGCATCGCCCAATCCGGGTGGCGAAGCTCCGGGCCCGCAGGCCAGCACGCCTGCAGCCACACCAGCAACACCTGCTGCCCCGCCACCGCCAGTTACCACGACCGTGGTCCAAGAGGCCATCGCTTTCGCGAAGACGGTGGATTGCGCATCGGCCTGCACCCGTACGGTGAACCGGAACGGCGACGTGGCGGTCACGACCTCTACAACCGCTCCTGATGGCACATCGGTCGCAACCAAGACAGAATTGTCAGGCAACACCGTTTCAACGGCGGTTTCTGTTGGTGATACGACTGTGTCAGGGCGACAGACCCACCAAACCCGCGCAGCGGCCGAGCAGGCAACAAAAACAACGGCTTCTTCCGTTACTCGCCTCTCGGTGCGCGTTTCAGCCGCGCAATTGGCTTTGGTAGCCAATGGCAAGCTTACAAAAGATCAATTGATGGCAGAGGTCGCAGGGCTGTTGGGCCTGTCAGCCAGCCAACTGCAGATTACAAACATTAATGGAGGTTAATCGCGTTTAGTGCGCATGGGCGCCGCGTCTTTGCAGCGCCTTTTCTGAACAACCGCGCCAGTCCTAGGGCTGGCGCGGCTTTTTCTTGTGACAGCTCTGGCGCAGCCGGATGATCTGGTGGTGGCCCTGCAGTAAGCTGACCCTTGCAATCACACCCTGCGCACCTATTTGACTGATCCGCGCGCAGGGCCCCTGCGTATACCTGATGACATTGATGGCACTGCAAGGTGTCTGAACCGGAAGGACCCCCAGATGAACATCCACACGCCCGAGATCGACCGCAAACCCAGCCGTGATGAGGTGGAGCGTGCGCTGCGCTTGCTGCGCCAGTGGGCGGGCAAGGCGAGTGATGCCGAAATTGCGGGTGTGGATCTGTCTTTGGGTGACGGCGTGCCGAGCGTGGCCTATCCGGTTCTCAGCCGCATTTACCCCCGCGATTTTGCGGTGGATGATGCCTACAAGGCCAGCCTGCCCGATCTGCAGAACGGCCCCAGCAGTCTGATCGTGGGGGCAAAGGCGACGATTCAGCATGTGGGGATTTCGAACTTCCGCCTGCCGATCCGCTACAGAACGCGCGATGGCGCGGACATGGTGCTGGAGACATCCGTCACCGGCACGGTCAGCCTTGAGGCGGAAAAGAAGGGCATCAACATGAGCCGCATCATGCGGTCGTTCTATGCCCATGCCGACCGGCAGTTCAGCTTTGGCGTGATCGAGGCGGCGCTCGATGACTACAAGCGCGATCTCGACAGTTTCGATGCGCGCATCCAGATGCGGCTGTCATACCCCGTGCAGGTGCCATCGCTCCGCTCAGGCCTCTTGGGGTGGCAGTATTACGATATCGCGTTGGAACTGGTGGAACAGGCGGGTGTGCGCAAGCGCATCATGCATCTGGATTTCGTCTATTCCAGCACCTGCCCCTGTTCGCTGGAACTGTCGGAACATGCGCGGGCGACGCGGGGGCAGCTGGCGACACCGCATTCGCAGCGGTCGGTCGCGCGGATTTCGGTCGTGCTGCGCGGTGACACGCTGTGGTTTGAAGACCTGATCGCGATTGCGCGCAGGGCGGTGCCGACCGAAACGCAGGTGATGGTGAAACGCGAGGATGAACAGGCTTTTGCGGAACTGAACGCGGCGAACCCGATCTTTGTGGAGGATGCGGCGCGCAGTTTCTGTGAGGCGTTGCGCGACGATGCGCGCATCGGCGATTTCCGCGTGATCGCGAGCCATCAGGAATCCTTGCACAGCCATGATGCCGTGAGCCTGCTGACCGAAGGGGCGACGTTTGCGCAGGAAAGTCTGGACCCACGGTTGTTTCAGACGCTGTTCCACGTCGGATAAGGCGGTATTGTCGGGAATTGACGGCTGTCAATTTCCGGCTTTTGATTTTATAATCAATAAGTTAGGTTTTATTTTCGGTGTCGCGTTAAGACTTTTGAAACATTGCGTGATCGCCGTGCAAGCCATGGTTATGCCGACAGTGGCGTGCGACGTCCGGCATTGACGCCCCGCACGCATTGCGCCACATCCTTGGCCCATCATGCTCGACATGCGCCCCATAGCCTATCTGATCGGTCGTATGCTGGTCGTGCTTGCCATTCTGATGCTGGCACCGGCGATTGTGGACTGGCGCGCAGGCCTGCCCAATGGCGCGGATTTTCTGCTGGCCGCCGTGATCACCGGGGCATTCGGGGCATTGCTGTCGCTGACCACCCACAACGCGCTGGGCCTGTCGATCCAGGTGCGGCAGGCCTATCTGCTGACGGCGGCGATCTGGCTGGTGATCCCGCTGTTCGGGGCCTTGCCCTTCATGATGGGGGCACCCGGCCTGTCCCTGACCGATGCCTATTTCGAGGCGGTGTCGGGCATCACCACAACCGGATCAACCGTCATCGTTGGCCTTGATAGCCTGCCATCCGGCATGAACCTGTGGCGTGGAATGCTGAACTGGATTGGTGGCTTGGGCATTGCCTTTGTTGCCATGATCTTTCTGCCGGTAATGCGGGTGGGCGGCATGCAGTTTTTCCGTACCGAAGGATTCGACACGATGGGCAAGATCTTGCCGCGTGCTACGGATATCGCGGGGCATTTGGTGCTGGTCTATGCGGGCCTGACCCTTGGCTGCGTTCTGACCTATTCTGCTGTCGGTATGACTGCCCTTGACGCTATTGTGAATGCGATGGCCACCATTGCGACAGGAGGATTTTCACCCTCGGACAGCTCGTTCAGCAAGTATCAGGGCGCTGGCGAATACGCAGGTGCACTGTTCATGTTTCTGGGCAGCCTGCCCTATATCCGCTATGTCCAACTGATCAGCGGTGCACCCTCGCCCCTGATGCACGACGCGCAGGTGCGTGGCTACATCAAGGTTTTGGCTTTGGCCGTTGTTTCAGTCACGTTGTGGCGATGGCTGAACAGCGATATGGCATTTGAACCTGTATTCCGGCAGGCCTTGTTCAATCTGACGTCCATCCAATCTGGTACTGGGTTCTTTTCGGGTGATTTTGCAGTATGGGGCGGTTTTATGATGCCTGTTGCCGCAGTGATCGGTATTTTCGGGCCTTGTTCTGGGTCAAGTGGCGGTGCACTGACAATGTTCCGTGTGCAGGTCGCGACGATTGCGCTGCGCCAGCACATTCGCAGCATCACGATGCCGGATCGGGTTGATCCCGTGCGTTATGACGGACGAATCGTCACTGATGACGTGATGAATTCCGTCATCATGTTCATATCGGGATACATTTTGATCATCGGGGTGTTTTCGCTTCTGCTCACGTTCTTTGGGGTCGATATCGAAAGTGCGTTTTTTGCGGTTTGGACATCCATCGGCAATATCGGCTACGGGTTTGGCCCGCTCGTCGCGCGCACAGGCACATTCGTCGACTTTCCAGACGCCGCAAAATGGGCGCTCATTGCGGTTATGCTGCTGGGGCGTCTGGGGATGCTGGCGCTGCTGGTGCTGGTGCTGCCGCGGTTCTGGCAGCGCTGACAGTTACTGCCAGCAGGACACCAGCACCGTCATCCGAAGGGCCGATTTCGTCAGATCCTCGGGTGGCAAGGCCCCCTGGCGGGCGGATCGGGCCGGGGTGATCCCCAGCGTCGCAAGCTGCGCCATCATCACCGCCGCGTCAGTCGCATAGGCAACATCGGCGGGCAGCTGGCGGTCTGTTGCCTGCGGTGCGGGCTGCAACAGGCCAAGAACGGCGCCGGTCGCATCGAGCACTGGCCCGCCCGCATCGCCGGGCAGGGCGTTGATCGCGAGCCGTTTGATGCCTGTCTCGCCGTTCAACCCTTCGGACCCTTCGAGCCCGCCAAAGGTCATCACCGGCGCGCTGAGCCGATCTTCATAGGAATAGCCCGCGACGGCGATTTCCGCGCCGATCCGGTCGGGTGCCAGCTGGAACTCCGCAACACCGGGGGGCGACAGGGGGGTGACGGGGCGCAGCACGGCAAGACCGCTGGCGGCATCGCGGAGCGCCACGGTCATGTCGACATCGCGTTCGATGGTCACGCGGGCGCAGCCATCCACTGCCGCGGTCGTGGTCAGGACCGTGCCATCCGCCGCCACGAAAAACCCTGTGCGCGACGATGCGGGCCGCCGCACCTCCAGCCCCGCGAGCAGACCGGACCGCGTGCCTGCATCCATTACGACAAGGCCGGGATCAAGGGCGCGGTCGCCGATGGCGCGGAAACTTTGCTGCAGCACGGGCAGGATACGGTCGATCCCTTCCGGTTTCGCCGGGTTCCAGGTGACCATGTAGCCTTTGATCAGCCCCTGGCTGAGTTCGGCATAGGCATAGCTTGCCACGCGGGTGTCTGCGCCGTTGATGGTGAATGTGGTCTCACCCCGGCTGCGCTCACCGACCGGGGGCATGATCTCCAGCGTCTGCAGGATGTCGTACAGGCCGTTCAGCGCCGTCTGATCGCCCGGCTGGCTGATCAGCACGATGCGCAGATCGAACCCGGACTTGGGGACGAAATGC
>JAAFHS010000059.1:0-4083 GCA_013298485.1 Rhodobacterales bacterium | reverse complement strand
AACCGAATTCGGCCTGATCGGCCTGATAGTTGCCGACCAGCGTGGCGCGCTGCAGGGTGGTCAGGATACCCGTGGGTTCCAGCCCGTTGGCCGCCTGCCATGCGGCCATCGCGTTGCGGGTGCCGGAGCCGAACGCGCCGTCGATGGCACCATCATAAAAGCCGAACCATTGCAGGCCCACCTGCAGCGCCTCGCGGTCAGGGCCTTCCAGCAAGGATTCTGTCGCACGCGCCTCTTGCGGGGTTTCATCGGGCAGGGCGGGGAGGGCGGGTTCAACCGTTGCCAGCGGATCAGCTTGGGGCAGGGGGTCTGTCGGCAGGGGATCTGCGGGGGCCAGCGGTTCAGTGGTCACCACTGGAACGCTCGGGCCGCCCGTCGCCGGCCAGAACGGATCGCGCAGATCGGGGCCATAGGCGATGAAGCTGTCGGCGGGGATCAGGTTTTCGCGGCGCAGGCTGGCCAGACGCGCGGCCCCCGCCTCAACCCCGTAGGGCCCAAGCACGATGGCATACCAGCCTGACCGCAACCGGTACCCCTGCACATCGGGAAACAGTGACGCATAGGCGCGCGCGCGGATTTCGGCATCGGCCTGCGTTGGTTGCGCCTCGACCTGCACCCAGACCTGATCCTGCGCCGCAGCCATGCCCGGCACCAGCGACCAGAACCCAAGCCACAACAGCGTCACCGCGCGCAGAAATCCCATCCGATCCACCCATTCTTCGCCGCCAATACCCCGCGCACCCCCGACAGGGCCGTGCAGCCGATTGACCATCCTCTGCCTCTTGCCTATGGAGTGAGGGCTTTTCAAGAGGCTCCACGCATGGCCAGCACGGCACCCCGCAGTTTTCAAGAGATCATCCTGCGTCTGCAGGCCTATTGGGCATCAAAAGGCTGTGCGGTGCTGCAACCCTATGACATGGAGGTGGGGGCAGGCACGTTCCACCCCGCCACGACCCTGCGTGCATTGGGGACCCGCGCCTGGGCTGCGGCCTATGTGCAGCCGTCGCGCAGGCCGACGGATGGGCGGTACGGCGAAAACCCGAACCGCCTGCAGCATTACTATCAGTATCAGGTCATCATCAAACCATCCCCGCCCGATCTGCAGGCGCTGTATCTCGGCTCGCTCGCGGCCATCGGGATTGATGCGGGCGTCCATGACATCCGCTTTGTCGAAGATGACTGGGAATCCCCGACCCTTGGCGCATGGGGGCTGGGGTGGGAGGTGTGGTGCGACGGCATGGAAGTGTCGCAGTTCACCTATTTCCAGCAGGTCGGCGGGCATGACTGCCATCCGGTGAGCGGCGAGCTGACCTATGGGTTGGAGCGCCTTGCGATGTATGTGCTGGGCGTGGACCATGTGATGGACATGCCGTTCAACGATCCGGGTGCCCCCATCCCGCTGACCTATGGCGATATCTTCCGGCAGACCGAGCAGGAATATTCGCGCCACAACTTTGATCAGGCCGATACTGCCATGCTGCTGCAGCATTTTCAGGATGCGGAAGGCGAATGCGCCCGCATCCTTGCCGCCGCCCAGCCCGACAAGGCCGCGCGCACCATCGTGATGGCGCATCCGGCGTACGACCAGTGCATCAAGGCGAGCCATCTGTTCAATCTGCTGGACGCGCGCGGCGTCATCAGCGTGACCGAACGGCAGGCCTATATCGGGCGCGTGCGGGCCTTAGCAAAAGCCTGTGCAGATGCGTTCATCACCACAGACGCAGGCGGGGCCGCTGCGTGACCGGGAAGTTAGTCATAGGGGCGATCATGATCACCGCAATAGTCGCCGGGGCGGCCATGTATTATCTGCAGGTCTACGCCTTTTATGATCCCGTGCAGCCCGCGTCAGCCGAGGCCGAAATGCGCCTGACGACGATTGCGGGCGTCGTCGAGCCCATCCTGACCGAAGGGTTCGACGGGATCGACAGCGACAGCTCCCCCATCCGGTTCCGCGCCTGTTTCACCACGCCGCAAAGCATTTCCATGCTGACCGAAACCTACAAGACCTATCCCGCCGCCGTGCCGCTGACGGCACCGGGGTGGTTCGACTGCTTTGACGCCGCAGCCATCGGCGCGGCCCTGGAGCAGGGCGAGGCGATTGCCTTTATGGGGGAGGAGAACATCACCTACGGCATCGACCGCGTGGTGGCTGTGTTCGGTGACGGGCGCGCCTATGCCTGGAACCAGATCAACGCCTGCGGGGCGGTGGTGTTCAACGGCGAACCTGCACCTGCTGGCTGCCCGCCCCCGCCCGTACGGGGCGAATGACGATGACCCCCCTGACCCTGAAACAGCGCCTGCATTACCGCCTGCACAACATGATCGCGGGTCTGCACATCGGCCCGCATCTGCCCGTGCGCATGGTCGCGCTGAACCCCGGCTATGCGGTGGATACCGAAGGCCAGCGCATCATGCTGCCCTCGCCCTTGCGCTGGCGGATGTACCGGCGCGGGCTGGCGCACCGTCTGGCCCGCCTGGGGCGGCAGTTCGGCCTGGGGTCCATGGTGACGCTGAAACCCGGTGACATGGTCATCGACATCGGCGCAAATGTCGGTGAATTCGCGATGGCCTGTGCAGCACACGGGGCCACTGTCCGTTCCATCGAAGGCGACCCTGCGGTCTACGCCTGCCTGATCCAGAACATCGCCCATCTGCCCGGTGTGAAAGCCTATCATCAGGTGCTGTGGAGCCATGCAGAAGAGCTGACGTTCTTCACCGCCCCCGAACGCGCCGACAGTTCGGTTATCGCCGATCCCGCCGATCCCGCCTATCGCCCGATCAAAGTGCAGGCCCGCCGTTTGGATGATATCGCGGCTGAAGAGGGCTGGGGCGAGATCGCGCTGTTGAAATGCGATGTCGAGGGGGCGGAGCCTGAGGTGCTGTCCGGGGCCACCGCCGTGCTGGCCCGCACCCGCGTGGTGGCGGTGGATACCGGCCCCGAACGGCTGGGGGCCGAGACGCATGAGGCGGTCGCGAAAATCCTGACCGGCCTCGGGTTTGCCGTGACCCGCGATGTCAGCCACAAACGCAAGATCACGTTCGGCACCCGCCCGTGAAGCCCTAGGACCCAAGATGCCTGACCTGCTGATCGAACTTTTCTCCGAAGAAATCCCCGCCCGGATGCAGGCCCGCGCGCGGGATGATCTGCGGCGCATGGTGACGGATGGGCTGGTGGAGGCCGGGTTGACCTATGCCGCTGCCGGGGCTTTCAGCACGCCGCGCCGCCTGACCTTGACGGTTGAGGGGCTGACGGCGGAAAGCCGCCCGGTGCGCGAGGAACGTAAAGGTCCAGCGACCACGGCACCGCAGGCGGCGATTGACGGCTTTCTGCGCGCCACGGGCCTGACGATTGATGCACTTGAGCGCCGCGCCGACAAAAAGGGTGAGACGTTCTTTGCCGTCATCGAAAAGCCCGGCCGCCCGGCAGCGGATATCGTGGCGCAGGTGCTGGAGGGGGCAATCCGCAATTTCCCCTGGCCGAAAAGCATGCGCTGGGGGGCGGGCACCCTGCGCTGGGTGCGCCCGTTGCAATCCATCCTGTGCCTGTTGTCGGATGAGGGCGGGGCGACCGTGGTGCCCGTGACGGTGGATCACCTGACCGCGGGCAACACGACCGAAGGCCACCGGTTCATGGGGCCGGGGCGGTTTGCCGTGTCATCGTTCGACGACTACCGCGCGAAACTGCTGCGGGCGAAGGTAATGCTGGATAGTGCCGAACGCGAAAGCCACATCTGGAATGACGCGACCAATGCGGCCTTTGCCGTCGGCGGCACGGTGGTGCCCGACGCGGCCTTGCTGACGGAAGTCGGGGGGCTGGTCGAATGGCCCGTGGTCCTGATGGGCCAGATCGGGGCGGATTTTCTGACACTGCCGCCGGAGGTGCTGCAAACCTCCATGCGCGAACATCAGAAGTTCTTTTCGGTGAAGAACGCGAGCGGCCAGATCGACCGCTTCATCACCGTCGCCAATATCGCGGCGGCGGATCATGGGGCCACGATCCTTGCAGGCAACCAGAAGGTGCTGTCGGCGCGCCTGTCCGATGCGCGGTTCTTCTGGGACAATGACCTGCGCGTGGCGAAGGCG
>JAAFHS010000058.1 GCA_013298485.1 Rhodobacterales bacterium | reverse complement strand
AACCGGCACCGGGATTTCGCCGCCCGCAAGAAAGCTTGCTTTCTGGCCGGACAATGCCGTCAGGTTCGGTTCCGCTAGCGTGCGCACCAGCCCTTTCGACTCCAGGGCTTCCAGAAGCACCGCAAACTCGAGCGCGCCGATATTGAACCCGGCGCCGATGGCGCCCGCAGCCGTGTTTCCGCTTGAAACGATACCGCCACCAAGGGCGTTCCCAAGCTGTGTACCATCAGAAAGCACGCCGGTGCCCAGACTGACGCCACCATCCGCGCCAACCGTTCTGAACCCCAGCGATCCATCCAGGCTTTTCGTCACCGACCGCGACATTTCGGCAAAACGCACTTTCAGCATCACCTGCTGCACGCCACCCACCGTCATCAGGTTCGATACCCGTTCCGGTGCATAGCGGTTCGCCAGATCCAGCGCCCGGTCCAGTTTGGCCGTCGATGACACGGTGCCCGACAGCACGATCCCGTCGTTTGCCGTACGCACCTCGATCGCCTCGCCGGGCAGAATCTGCTGCAGGCGTTCCTTGAATTCAGCGATGTCGGGCGTCACGCTGACCTCGACGTTGGAGATCAGCCGTCCGTCAGGCGATAGCAGCGTCAGCGTCGTACGCCCCGGAGCCTTGCCCAGCACATAGATCGACCGGTCCGACAGCGTGGAGATATCCGCGATGCCGGGGTTGGCGATTGACAGTTCCGCAAATGGCACATCGCTTTCGACGACAACGGCGCGATTCATCGGGACGTTCAACGAAGAAGAGGGCGAACCCTCCATCACCCGCAGCGTCTCCGCCAGAACGGGTGACAGGCTGGTTGAAGCCAGGGCCGCGCCCAGCAATCCAACCGCCAAGAAATTCCGCATGTTCATAGTGACCTGCCCTTCTGATCACGCCTCGTTACGGGTCTTTTCTCGCCCGTTCATTGATGCACTGTGCCGGAGTTGGCGATTTATTGCAAGAATCAACTGTTTATAAGGTGTTCCTTATGTGGATAACTGGCAACACGCAGCTATCCGTGGCGCAAAGCAAAGGGCGCGACCCCCAGATAAGGTGGCCGCGCCCGTGATGTTCGCAAATTTTAGTCCGTGCAGGGGATCGGCGTTTCGACGACTTCGCCGCCCTTGCGCGTCCGTGTCGTGCAAACGCGCTCTTGTTCGACGGCCTGCACCTGCACCACTTCCTCGCCTGTGATGTCGCGGCTGTCCACCTGGACCCCGGATGCTGCCACCTCATCATTGGTCCCCACCAGCGACAGGGCCAGCGTGCCCGTGGCCTGTGCTTGGGCAAGACGGCCAACCTGTTCGGGGTTCACTTCCACCGTCACCGTGCGGGCAATGGTGGCTCCCGTTGACCGTTCGCTGGCCAATTGGTCCACTGCGACGATCAGTACGGCGCTTTCGATCAGTTTGGTGAAGTTACCGCCTGACGCATCCGACGCACCTGTCCAGTAGACATCGACGCGGTCACCCGGCTGCAGGAACCCAGACACACCTGACGATACGTCAACCTTGATCGCAAATGCGCGCATCCCCGGTGCCAGTTGCCCGGTCAGGCCCGCCGGTTCGCCCGGTGCTGTGACCTTCATTGCCAGAATGGGCTCAAACATCTCCATTTGGCGCACGACATAGCGCGGCTCACTCTCACCTTCGTCAAACAGCGTCACATCGCCGTCCGGGAATTGCGCCACGACATCTTCGGGCAACTCGGCCGTTGCCGCGCGGAAGACTGACGGCGGCAGAAACTGCGCCTGCATCCAGACGGCCTGCACGTCATCGCGCGTCAGCGGCTCGCCATAAAGTTTTGGCTTGTTGACAACATAGACCTCGACCAGCTCGCCAATCTGGGCGCGCCGTTCCTGTTCGGCAGCCAGAGCCTGTTCTGTCTGCGAAATATAGCCTTGTGCCAGATAGACCGCGCCACCCGCGAGTGCCACGCCTGCGACCAAGACCAGTCCGAATACCCCACGCATTCTTCCGTCCTCTTTTCATCGGGGCGCGCCAATGGCTGCACTCCCGCCTGCCAAACCCGTAACGGCGTTACGGGGATCCGATTTCTGTTGCCTCGGTGATCCCGTCGGCGATTGCAGCAGCCGCGTCTTCATAAACAGACTGCCGAAGAACTTGAAAGACACCCAGAACCATGAAGATGACACCAGCGGTCAGCACCACGAAGTCGACAGTTACGGCGCCACATTCGTCTTTGCCAAAACGCTTGAACAGTTTTTTCAGCATCGTCACGTCTCCTTGCAGTATCGATCCCCGCACCGCGCTTCGTCTAGTGTTGGGCGACAGATTATCTGCTTGCCGTCCCTTGGTCTGAGAACACCTCTCATTAAATGTGGAAAGTCCGCAGATCGTACGATCTGCGGACTTTGCCAAGGCAAAAGCCTGATTCCGACTTCAAACTGAAAATCAGTTGCCGAAGTTGCCGGCAGCAGCGTCGTCCAAATCTGCTTTGATCGAGTTTGCAGCACCGGTGATGCCCGGACGGATCGTGGTCATGACAACCAGGCCCAGACCAACGATAGCTGCGGTCAGAACGACCCAGTCAACCGTCACGGCACCGTCTTCGTCTTTTGCGAAATGCTTGAAGATGTTCAGGAGTTTCATGGTAGTATTCCCTTTCCCAGGAGTTGCTCAGTTTACGTTTCACCGCGACGGGTCTTCTCGGATCGGCCTCTGTTCCGTCCGATCTCCGTTTCGGCTTGAACACATATGGCCCCCTAATCGTGGCTTGAATTTGGACAAAGCAGGACTTTTTCAGCACATTTACATTTTCTTTGGAATTGCGCACAACGCGCTGATTAGTAAAGAAATTTTTCTTCAAAACACCTCTCGGCGATCCCCCTGATGCGTGTCTTTCGCGCCGATCTGGGCAAATTTGCGGCAAAAACACCCTGAAATCACTGGTCGCAGCCCTGATTCTTTGCGAGTCTCGCCCCCAAGAAGAATAAAAGATCGGGCACCGCACCATGCGGATATCGGCAGGAATCATCGTCCTCGGGCTTACGCTCGCGGGGACATCACCCGTTTCGGCCGAAGCCCTTTCGGGTACCGGTGATTTTACCTTTCGCCGTGTCAAGCCGCCGACAGCCGGGTCGCCCCGCATCACGGTGCAGATCGATCCCGAAGAACAGGCCCGCGTCCTCGCGGCCCTGCCCGCCGCGCAGCCCTACACTGCGCCCGATACGCCCGCGGAAACGCCGGGGCAGCCCTCCGGTCCCGTCGCCCATACCTATGACTGGTTCTGGGAGGTCATCCCCCCCGCCAAAGATGCCGGGGCCGACCGCTTTTCCAATGCGCTGGCCGCCCTGTCGCAGGGGCCGGGGGGCACACAGGTCGGCGCACCGCGTCTGCAGGCCATGCAGGAAATCGCCGATGCCTATGGCACCGAAATCCTCAAGGCGACGGTCGGCACCGATGTCTCGCCTGCCCTCGTGCTTGCCGTCATCGGCATCGAAAGTGCCGGCAAGGCCAATGCCGTCAGCTCGGCAGGCGCACAAGGCTTGATGCAGCTGATCCCGGCCACCGCGGAACGTTTTGGCGTGACCGACAGCACCGATCCTGCACAGAACATCAAGGGCGGTGTTGCCTATCTGGATTGGCTGCTGAATGAATTCGACCGCGACCCGCTGATGGTGATCGCGGCCTACAACGCCGGCGAAGGGGCTGTGCGCACCAATGCAGGTGTGCCGCCCTTTGCCGAAACCCGCGATTACGTGCCCAAAGTCCTCGCCGCCTGGCAGGTCGCATCCGGCCTGTGTCTGACGCCACCCGAACTCGTGACCGATCCTTGCGTCTTCAAGGTGATCTCGACGGGCGGTTAACGCCTCAGGTACCCGGCATCTGCAGGGCGATCAGACGCCCGCCCTTCTGATAGCGCACCTCATTGGCCGTGATTGCCGCGACCGTGCCCCCGTCGATGCGATCCCCCACCTCGACCCGTTTGTACCGCCCGTTGCCCTGTCGGATCAGCGCATAGCGGTCGGACTGGCTGCCATAGACACCAATCAGATTGACCCGCGATAAGGTCAGCGCATTCACGAATGTCGCCCGGTCCGCCACGGAACCGCTGGTGGGTGCCTGTGATGCCGCGATCTCCACCTCGGGTTCTGCATCCGCCTCCGGGGCGACGGGGGCTGCCGCGACCTCGGTTGGTTCCGGTTCCGGCGCGGGGTCCGGCGCGCGCGTCGCGGCCGCCAGGGCCGCGGCCACGGCGCGTTCCAGATTGCGCGGGCGCGGGGCCGGGATGCGCGATACGCTGACGGCCAGCCTGCTGCCCGAAGGGGTGGCTGCCAGCTCAGGGTCCGCGGCGATGGCCAGAATGGCGGCCTCGGCCGCACTGCCAGCTGCCGCCGATGCGGCGGCAAGCGAGGCCGCCTCGCTTGCACGCCGCGCCTCTTCACCGGCAGCCAGCACCGTTTCGGGCCGCGTGCGCGGGCGCGGGCTTGCGGCACGTACCGGCTGATCGCCGGGCAATGCTGCGTCATCATCCGGCACCACCAGATTTGCCGGGCGGCTGCGCGGACGCGCATCGGCAAGGGCCGGGTCCGACACGATGACGGTGGGCTCCGGCACGGCGGCTTCGGGCAATCCCGTCTCTGCCACTGCAGGCAAGGTCTCGGGCACTACCGCGGCTGCGGCCAGCGTGGCAGGGCGCGCGGGCGGCACCGCCTGCGGCGGACCTGCGATCAGTTGCACGCCTTCCGGCGTCATGATCCCGTCCGCCGTCGCCTGAATCGTCCCGTTCGGATTGAACGCATACACCGTGCCAAAGGGCGGCGGTGGCAGCTGTGCTGCGGGCACCGCATCCGCTGATGCCACGGGCGCACCCAGATCGGCGGCCTCGGAGGGCGCAAGCGGGCTGTCCGCGCGCGACAGGAAAATCGCATCTTCGCCCGCATCATCGGCCACGGTGGCAGGTCCGGGCGTCGCAGCGTCAAAGATGTCAACGCCGGTCGCGGGGGCGGGACCGGCGGGTTCAGTTGCGGCAATCTCGTCGTCCTGCGGTGTCACCGCCGCAATATCGGGCGCAATATCGGGGGCTGCCTCAGGGATCGCCTCGGTCGGCGTGATCACCGGGGTGACATCTGCGGCGATCTCGGCAGGCGGTTCTGCCACTGGCAGATCGCCCTCGGGCACCACATCCCCCGGGACCTGCCCGTCCGCCAGCATCTCGTCATCAACGCCCGGCGCATCCACGGCAAAATCCGTCTCTGCCCCCTCGTCCCCGCGCGAGGCGAGAAAGAATGAGGACCACGCCGCCACCAGCGCCAGAAACAGGATCAGAATGCCGGTCAGGATCAGCCCCAGATAGCGCGGCCTGCCCCGCACGGGCTGGGTCGATGCGAAAGTCCCCCCGGGCTTGGTCAGCGGCTTGCGCGGCAGATCGGCCACAGGCGTGGATGCAGCAACAGGTCCCGTCGTCCCGGGCTTGCGTTTCTTGCCTCCCGGCAGGGACGGTGCCGTCACAAACGCACCACCGGCCAGGGCGCGCGGCATCTCACGCGCGGGCAACCCCGCGCTGCCCGTTTGCGCCCGCACCGCCAGCCGGTCTGCCAGAAGGCCCGGCATCGGTGTCACGTTACCCCGCTCCGGGGCCGGGCCCAGCGGTTTTGCGCCGCCATCGGCGGCTGCGCGGCGGCTGGCAAAGGCCATCAGGGCGGCGGTCGATGGGGCAGGGGGCAGATCGTCATCCCCCGCCACCGGGTTCTGGATCGCATCCGCCACCTGATCGGACACGTCTGCGAACGGTGCCTCGTCATCGATATCAGGCACCTGGGCCGAGACCACGCTGGTGGCCGGGTCCGTCACCGCCGCGATGGTAAAGCGCGGCGCAGGTGGCACCACCTCCGCAGCTTCCGGGAAAATCGTGGCCGCAGGGACAGGCTCCGCAGGTTCGTCGGCCACGGCATCCGCCACCGGCTCGGCGGGTGCCACGACCGCCTCGGGAACCGCCTCAGGCGGCAGGTCCGGCGCAGGCACCTCCTCCGCGCTGTCGGTCACCGCAGTTGCGGTTGCAACAGCGGCGTCCGGCACTGTCGCGTCATCAGTCGCCGCTGCAATCTCCTCCCCGGTCTCTGTGTCCAACTCTGCGTCAAGTGCCGCTTCGATCTCTGCCGCCTCGGCATCCGCCGTGGCCGCCGTCTCGCCCCCGATGATCCGGATCGGCACCAGATCGCGCTCCAGACGCCTCCCCTTGCCAAGGGCCGTCGCCGAAAACGCCGTGGTCCCGAACATCGGCTCGCCGTCAAACTGGCCCTCCGGTGCCATCGCCACAAAGGACATCGGGCGGAACGCGCGGTCGGCGGCAAAACCTTCTGCCTCATCCAACGTTTCGCGGGCCACGACCGCCACCTGCACATCCGGCCCGTCCCCAGACCAGTCAAACGCCAGGTCCTCCACCGCATAGGGTGTGCGCCCTGCAAGCGCCGCGCGGATCTGTTCGCGCTTGCCCACATCCGTCGGCGCGGTCACCGTCACTGTCGTGTACAGGATCTGCGAATTCGGGATCACGAGCTTGGTCCAGATGCCGCGCGGGGCCCGGTAGGCCGCGTCTTCGCGCAATGCCGTCAGGCGGTCTTCCATATCGGGTGCGCCAAAGACGGCCTCGCCCAGGGGCAGCCATCCTTTGCCCGTGCGCTGCAACAGGCCAATGCGATCTTCAGACAGGTTCAGGGCAAAATTCGGTTTCATGTCGCAGGTCTAGCACAGGGGGAAAGCCGCGCGGAACGCCTGGCTTCATCTTCGCGTCTTCCTACAGCAGCTTTTCGCCCAATGAAAGGAAAAGCCCCAAGAATGCCGTTGCGGGAGCCGTCATAACTGTGAATGTCCGCCTATCAAACCGGAGGAACCGATGCGCATTCTGAAATCCCTGACCCTGTCCACCGCCCTTGCCCTTGTCCTGGCAAGCGCCGCCGCCGCCGAAACCGGGCGCACCATCACGGTCACCGGCGAAGGGATCGTGCAGGCTGCCCCCGATCAGGCCACCATTTCGCTGGGGGTGACCACCACGAACGAAACCGCCGTACAGGCGCTGGCCGCCAATTCCGCCGCCGTGGCCGAGGTGATTGCCGAGTTGAAGGCGGCGGGCGTAGAGGGGGGCGATCTGCAGACCTCCAACCTGTCGCTGAACCCGAACTGGTCGAACTATGACAGCGCCTCTGCGGCCAGCATTTCCGGCTATACCGCCTCCAACCTGCTAACCGTGCGGGTGCGCGATCTGGCGGCGCTTGGCGGCATTCTGGATGCCGCCGTGTCGGATGGGGCCAATACGATGAACGGCATCACCTTTGGTCTGGCCGACCCGACGCCCGTGATGAACGCGGCGCGGGCCAAGGCTGTGGCCGATGCCACCGCGCGCGCGACCGTCCTGATCACTGCCGCAGGCGGCACCCTCGGCCCTATCGTGTCGATCACCGAAAGCGGCGTCTTTTCCGGCCCCGGCCCGCTGTTCCGCGAACAAGCCTCTGCCGTGCCCATCGAAAGCGGCGAGGTCGGCATGACCGCATCGGTGACGGTGACGTTCGAGATTGCGGAGTAGAAGTGGCAGGGCCGATGGGTTCGGCGCAGCCTCAAATTGCCGCTCTGAGCCCTGAACCGCCCTTCCAGCAATCCCTCTTGCCCCGGAATCAAGGGCTTTAGCCTGCCGGGTTTGCCATTGGTTGCGCCATTGGTTCAAGCGACCAATGGCATGGCCCGACCTCCCGCACGGGAGGGCGCATCTGCAGCGTCGGTGCGCAGAACATCTGCGGGAGGGGCTGCACCATAAAGCACGTCGAATGAACAATGCTGCGCCCACCCGAGGTCGGGCGCGGCCCTGTGTTGGTCATGACGTGGACGGCAGCTCCATCCCGCATAAACGCCGTCTGCTGCAACCGGCTGAATGGCCCCGGCACCCCATCGTCACGCTCAGCCGGCCGCGCGGCCTTCGCTGACCATAATATGCCCGATCACCGCAGCCATCACCACGCATCCGCCAAGGATTGTTACCCGGCCCGGCGCTTCGGCAAACACCAGCCACACCCAGAACGGTGCCAGCGGCGCATCCAGTGCCGTGATCAGCGCCGTCTCCATCGGCGGCAGCCGCCTTGCGCCAAGGGCGAACAGCCCGAACCCCAAGACCTGATTGACCAGCCCGAACAGCGCCAGAAGGCCCGCAGGCCCCCCGCGCCGGGGATCACGGCCATCAGGATCACCATCCCCATGGCCCCGAACAGCCCCCGCCAGAACAGGATCGTGGGCGTCTCCAGCGCCAGGGCCCGCGTGAACAGGCCCGATGTGCTCCACGCTATGGCCGCCGCCATGACACAAAGCAACCCCAGCCGATACTCCCTGCGCGCCGTTGTCATGCGCAACGATACCTGCCCCTGCGCCTCATCCCCCGTCCCGATGCGACGCCGCGCGGGCCGCTTTACGCCGTTGCCGCATCCAGCGCCTGGTTCAGGTCCGCGATGATATCGGCCACATCCTCGATCCCGATCGACAGGCGCACCACATTCGGCGCCGCCCCCGCCGCCACACGCTGCTCATCCGACAATTGCCGGTGCGTGGTCGATGCCGAATGGATCACAAGGCTGCGCGTATCACCCAAATTCGCCACATGGGAAAACAGCTTCAGGTGATCCACGAACTTCACGCAAGCCTCATACCCGCCCTTCACCGCAAAGGTGAACAGCGCCCCCGCCCCCTTCGGCACGATCATCTTCGCAAGGTTGTGATAGGGCGATGATTTCAGCCCCGGATAGGTCACGAAATCCACCCGAGGGTCTTTCTCCAGCCATTCCGCCACAACTTGCGCATTCTCCACATGCCGCTGCATCCTCAGCGACAGCGTCTCGATCCCCATCAGCGTGTAATGCGCGCCCTGCGGGTTCATCGTCATGCCCAGATCGCGCAGGCCCACGGCAATCGAATGGAACGTGAAGGCCATCCCCCCCAGGGCCGCATGGAAATTCAGGCCATGATAGGCAGGCTCCGGTGCCGCAAGGCTTGGGAATTTGCCTGACGCCGACCAGTCGAACTTGCCGCTGTCCACCACGATCCCGCCCGTCACTGTGCCGTTCCCCGTCAGGTACTTCGTCGCCGAATGCACCACCAGCGTCGCCCCGTGTTCAATCGGGCGGCACAAATACGGCGTGGCTGTCGTGTTATCCACGATCAAGGGCAGGCCTGCATGGTTTGCCACCCGCGCGATTGCATCCAGGTCTGAAATCGCGCCCCCCGGATTGCAGATCGTCTCGCAGAACAGCGCGCGCGTATTGTCATCAATCGCCGCCGCGATTGCCTTCGGATCATCGAAATCCACCAGTTTTGCCGACCAGCCGAACTTGCGGATCGTGTTGGTGAACTGCTGCACCGTCCCGCCATACAGCTTGTTTGATGCCACCACGTTGCATCCCGGTGACATCAGCGGGAACAGCGCCATGATCTGGGCCGCATGCCCCGACGAACAG
>JAAFHS010000057.1 GCA_013298485.1 Rhodobacterales bacterium | reverse complement strand
TTTTCGGCAGGTGCCGCGATCATCATGTTCGCGGGTCTTCTGTTCCTGAAGCCGTTCCTGCGGCTGCTGGTCGGTGGCGATGCATCGACCAATGAAACCATCGGCCTTGCGACCAACGGGTTCAGCCTGTTCTATGGCCTGCTGCTGGGCCTTTTGACGGTGGCGGCCTATGAAAACCGCGAGCGCATCCAGCTGTCGATCCTGAATGAGGCGTCGGCCATCGGGTCGATCTACGGCACAGTGACGGCCTACCCCGAACCCTTTCGCAGCGATCTGAAAGAATTTCTGCGCGACTACGTGCAGTTCACGATTCACCGCGACTGGCCTGCGCATAAGGAAAACCGCGTGGCCCAAGGGGGCAATAACCGTGTGCAGGCTTTCGGGCTGTGGCTTGCGCGGTTCGAGCCTGCGACCAAAAGCCAGGAGATCATGCATCAGGCGGCGGTGACGGCATTCGAAGAGTTGAAGGCAGCGCGGCAGATGCGGCTGAACGGGGTGACGACGCGCATCCCGCCGGTGCTGTGGTATGCGGTCATCGTGGGGGCCGCAGTCAGTATTCTGCTGCTCCTGATGATCCGCGCGCGGCCTGTGATGCATTTCGTGCTGGGCACGATATCAGCCTTCTTCCTGGGCGTGATCCTGTTCGTGATCGTCTCGCTGGATGCACCGCTGCAGGGGGATGAAGGGTTATCGGCGGAACCGTACCAGCGTCTGTGGGATCAGCAGATGGCCTGGGACGAGCCGAGGATGTAGGGGTATGGCAAGTTTCACGATCCGCGAAGTCGAAGGGATGCGCCAGCTGCGCATCGATATCGAAAATGAACGCGTGCGGGCGCGCAAAGGGGCAATGTCGAACATGCGCGGATCGGTCAAGATGATCCCGCGCCTGCCCGGAGCGATGGACATGATCCGGTCGGTCTATAATGACGAGGCGCGCATCCGCCCGTGGTATGAGGGGTCGGGGACGATCCTGTTGCAGCCATCGCTGGCGGGATATCACATCATCGATGTCACACCCGAAGAGCCCTGGGTACTGGAACCCGGCGTCTACTGGGCATCGGAAGGATCGGTCCGGCTGGGCCTGCACCGCGACCCGATGATCACATCGTTCTTTCTGGGTGACGGGCTGTTCAACTGGAAAACGGCGATCTCCGGGCGGGGCCGTGTCGCGGTCAACGCGCCCGGCCCGGTCGAGGTGGTGCCGGTGGTCGACGGAGCGTTCAAGGCGCAGGGGCGGATCGTACTGGGGCGGTCCAAGGGGCTGCGGTTCCATTCCGACCGCCCGGCGAGTTTTCCGCGGCACTTGATTTCGGGGCAGTCGCGGTTGCGGGTGTTTGAAGGGACAGGCCGGGTTCTGGTCTGTTTCACGCCGTTCTGGAATGACTTCATGTACAAGAAGATGACAGGCGAGACGATTTCGCGGTCACTTTTTGAATAGTCTTGCCATTTGTGATGGTTGTCTACGGGCGTCACGCGGGACATATGACGCCATCTTCGGGCCATTTTTGCCGAAGATATGCGGCCCAGCGACAAACGGCCTGCCCCGGGCCGAAATCGGATGGGCCAATTGACGGGGTGGGACTTTTCCACTCTTCCTGCACCGCGTATCACGAGTGAGCCATCAGATGCCCCTTTTTGACAGTTTCGCGCTGCAGTTTTCCAATGCCACCGCCATCGGTCTGGCCAATACCGGGGCACAGCTGGTGATCACGGAAAGTGCGCTGAATATCACGGGCGCAGCCCCGGCCCTGACCGCTGCGGAGCTGGCGAGATTGGCAGCGGCGGGGCAAACGGTCGTCGCTTACGTCAACACATCGGTAACCGATGCCGCGCGCAATTACTGGAACCCGGCCTGGGTGACCCCGACGGATCCGGCAGAGCCTGATGTGGGTGTGGTGAACCCCGGCGCCCCGGCCTGGCTGTTGAATAATCTGGGGGGCGTTGATTTCGCGCCCGAGCCAAATGGCGCCCCCCCGGCGGATGAGGCGATCCGCGTGGATTACCGCAATGCCGACTGGCGCGCACTGGTGATTGCACAGGCGGTGGCGCAGGTGCAGGCCGGATATGGCGGGGTGTTTCTGGACGATGTCGGCCAGTATTTTACCGCAGGCTTTCGGTCCGGCACCTATGACCCGACATTTGCCGATGCCATGATGCAGCTGGTGATCGACGTGGCGGCAGCGGTGCGCGAGGTCAATCCCGCCGCCAAGGTGATCGTCAATTCCGGCGTGTTCATCGGGGGGGACTCGTCCGGTGGGACGGGTGGTGCGTTGTTCACCGCCTATAAGGCGGCCATCGACGGCGTGATCATTGAAAATCAGTTCAGCACCGAGGCCACATCGACGCCTGTGTTGTCTGCAGCCTTGGCGGCCTATCCGGGCGTGTCGATCCTGGCGCTGGAAAGTCTGGCGCGGGGCGTTGATCCGGGCCACTTGACAGAGTTTGCGGGCAATCATCCGGGCCTGTTGACCTATGTTGTGCCCAATGAACGCTATGACAGCTTTGTGCGCACGCCGCTGCTCGGCAGCGCCAGTGCCGACAATCTGGTGGGGGCCGCGGACTTTGCCAATCTGATCGGCGGTCTGGACGGCAATGACCGGCTGACGGGCGGGCGGATGAATGACAGCCTTTATGGCCATGCGGGCAATGACAGCCTTTTGGGCGGCGCGGGCGGCGATACTGTCGATGGGGGCGCGGCGAACGACAGGCTCTATGGCGGCGTGGGCGCAGATGTCTTGTCTGGCGGCAGCGGCAGTGATGCGCTGTATGGCGGGTCGGGCAATGACACGCTGCGGGGCGATGCGGGCAATGACCGCCTGTATGGCGGTGCCGGGGCGGATCACTTCGTCTTCACGCGCGACACTGGCAACGACCATGTGTTCGCGTTCACCCAAGGTCTGGACCAGATTGACCTGCAGGATTTCGGCGTCTCGTCCGCGCAGGTGCTGGCTGCACTGGATGTGGTCCGGGGCAGCATCGTGCTTGATCTGACGGAATTGGGTGGCGACGGATCGGTCCTGCTGGTGCGCCAGACAAATCTGGCGGCCTTTGATGCGACTGATTTTATCCTATAATATCAAAGGGGTTTTATCGCCGCTTGCGAAACGGCGCAACACCGCCGGGTAAAGGCGATGCTCTTGCACCAGAACCCTGTCAGCCAGATCCTGCGCGGTATCGCCGGGCAGGATGGGCACGGTGGCCTGCCCCAGAATGGGGCCGTCATCCAGGACCTGCGTCACCTCATGCACGGTGCAGCCCGCGACGCTGTCACCGGCATCAAGGGCGCGTTGATGGGTGTGCAGGCCGGGGTATCTTGGCAAAAGCGACGGGTGGATGTTCAGCATGCGGCCTGCAAAGCGCTGCACGAAGACGGGTGTCAGCACGCGCATGAAACCCGCAAGGCACAGGATATCCGGGGCTGCGGCGAGGATGGGTTGCAACAGTGCGGCCTCGAAGGCCGCGCGATCACCTTGAAAGGGGCGGTGTTCAACGGCAGCGGTGGGGATGCCGCGTGCTGCGGCATGGGCAAGGCCGGCCGCGATCGGATCGTTCGACGCGACCAGCACACAGCGCGCCGGATGATCGCCCGTCATGCTGTCCACCAGCGCGCGCATGTTGGAGCCACCCCCGGAAATCAGGATGGCCACGCGCCTCACAGCAGGCGGCCCCGGTAGCTGACCCCCTGCCCCGGCATCACATGGCCGATGCGGGTGACGGTTTCACCTGCGGCCTGCAGCGTGGCGGTGATCGCCTCGGCACGGTCGGCGGCGACGACGGCAATCATGCCGATACCGCAGTTGAAGGTTTTCAACAGTTCGGGCTCGGACATCCCGGCGGTTTCCGCCAGCCAGCGGAAGACGGGCGGCAGGTGCCATGCGTCAAAATCAATCTCGGCCCCCAACCCGTCCGGCAGCACGCGCGGCAGGTTTTCGGTCAGGCCCCCGCCGGTGATATGGGCCAGCGCATGCACGCCGCCTGCGCGCACGGCAGCCAGGGCGGATTTCACATAAAGCCGCGTTGGTGTCAGCAGTGCCGCCCCCAGCGAGGTCTGCGCAAAAGGCGCAGGCGCATCCCAGGCAAGGCCAGACCGTTCCACCACCTTGCGCACAAAGGAATAGCCGTTGGAATGCACGCCGTCGGATGCAATCCCCAGCAGCACATCGCCCGCCAGCACCCCGGCAGGCAGGTCAGCCCCGCGTTCCATCGCGCCCACAGCGAAGCCAGCCAGATCAAAGTCACCCTTGTGGTACATGCCCGGCATTTCCGCCGTCTCACCGCCCACCAGCGCGCAGCCTGTGGCCTCGCATGCGTGCGCGATACCGTTGATGATGCGGGTGGCCTGCGCAACCTCAAGCTTGCCTGTCGCAAAATAATCCAGGAAAAACAGCGGCTCCGCCCCCTGACAGACCAGATCATTCACGCACATCGCCACCAGATCGACGCCGATCGTATCGACATTCCCGGTATCAATCGCGATGCGCAGCTTGGTGCCCACGCCGTCAGTGGCTGCCACAAGGATCGGGTCGGTATAGCCTGCGGCCTTCAGATCAAACAGCGCGCCAAACCCGCCGAGGCCCGACATCGTGCCAGGGCGTTGCGTGCGTTTCGCGGCGGGCTTGATCGCCTCGACCAGCGCATTACCCGCGTCGATATCCACGCCTGCATCAGCGTAGGTCAGCCCTGCGGCTTTTGAGGTATCAGAGCCCGTCATATCCGCCCCCGTGTCACATGTTACCGGGGGCGGATACATGATCGCAGGGCGGGCTACAACAGGGTCAGCCCTTCTGTTTGGCCGCCTGCATCGCTGCCAGTTTGACCGCCTGCCCGGCACCAAAGCTGAAGGCAAAGCGCTGCAGCACCCACATCAGGACGAAAAGACCACCGAACACGCCCAGAAACAGGTTCAGACCCATGTCATCCATTAACGCGCCGAAGGACATGTCGGCCCCCGTCTGAATGAGCTGGAACATCACGAAATACGCAAGCGCGATCAACGCCATCGTAAGCACTGCAAAAGCGAAACCTGCCATCCAGGAATAGCTTTGTGGCGGCTTTGCACCGGCAAGTTTGCCATAGCGCTGTCCCGCCATCATCGCCCCTATGATGGGCGGCATCCAACCAAGGGCGCTCCCGCTTTCGCTGCCCATCCCGGCATAGGTGATGAGCACCCAAAGGACGACATTGACGATAACGGCAAGAAGAATGAATGAGGCCGTGAAGACCAAAATCGAGGATACG
The DNA here is from genome assembly GCA_013298485.1 of Rhodobacterales bacterium. Taxonomy (GTDB): domain Bacteria; phylum Pseudomonadota; class Alphaproteobacteria; order Rhodobacterales; family Rhodobacteraceae; genus JAAFHS01. The sequence continues at coordinate 4,327 of JAAFHS010000057.1, read as the reverse complement.
AGTGAGGGTTGTTGTGGTGCCATGTGAAAACCTGTCGCTGTTGTGAAAAAGTGCGGTGATAAAGCATGTTTCACGGGATCGTGACAACCGCGAAGTGACCCGGCTTGACAGGCGGTCGCCAAGTGTTAGGCACGAACCCGGCTGGGTCTGTAGCTCAACGGTTAGAGCAGGGCGCTCATAACGCCTTGGTTGGGGGTTCGAGTCCCTCCGGACCTACCAGACTGCCGTTTTGTGCCCATGGGCCTGCCCCCCTTTGCGCGGGCCGGACAGATCGCTTAGGCTGATCGCAAAGCAACAGCAGACGGGGCAGGCACCATGCGGATCACACGACGCGCCATCACATCGGGACTGCTGGCCACGGGGCTGTCGGCTTGTGTCGGCGGTGGCGGGGCCTTGCCGCTGGCGGGCGGCGGGCGCGGGCCGGAACCCGGCATGACGCCTGTGCCGAATGCGGGTTATGATGCCTGGGCCGCCGATTTCAGATCGCGCGCGGTGGCACAGGGCATTCCTGTTGTGACGGTGGATGCGGCCTTTCGCGGCACGGGGTTTCTGCCGGGTGTGATCGAACGCGACCGCAACCAGACCGAATTCAAGCGCAGTCTTGAGGATTATCTGTCCATCGCCGCATCGGACGAGCGTCTGTCCACGGGGCGCAACGCCATTGCACAGTATGGTGGTGTCCTGTCCGAAGTCGAGGCGCGCTATGGGGTCGAGGCGAATGTGGTGGCCGCCGTCTGGGGGTTGGAGAGTTTCTTCGGCACAAGGCGGGGGGCGATCAACGTGGTGTCGGCGCTGTCGACACTGGCTTATGAGGGGCGGCGGGGGGCATTTTTCGAACAGCAGCTGATCGCGGCCCTGCGCATCCTGCAGAACGGCGATGTGGGCGTGCAAGGCATGACAGGATCATGGGCGGGGGCGATGGGGCATACGCAGTTCATCCCGACCTCATACCTTGAATTTGCAGTCGATTTCCGGGGCGACGGGCGGCGCGATATCTGGTCGGATGATCCGACGGATTCGCTTGCATCGACAGCGGCTTATCTGTCGCGGTCGGGCTGGACGCGGGGCCTGCCCTGGGGGGGTGAAGTGACCTTGCCGCCCGGCTTCAACAGCGCCCTTCTGGGACGAGGCAAGGGCAAATCGGCCGGAGAATGGCAGGCGTTGGGCGTCACGGCGGCGAGCGGCGAGGCGGTGCCTGCGGGCGGATCGATCATCTCGGGCGGGGGGCCTGCGTTCCTTTTGACGCAGAATTTCAACGTGATCCTGCGCTATAACAACGCCGAAAACTATGCGATCGGCGTCGGGCACCTGTCGGACCGGCTGGCGGGAGGCGGGCCGATCCGGGCATCCTTCGGGCCGGATGCGACAGGGCTGACCAAGGCCGACCGGCAGGCCCTGCAACAGCGGCTGACGGCGGCAGGGTTTGATACCGAAGGGTCGGACGGGGTGATCGGCAACAACACGAAGGCCGCGATCAGCGCCTATCAGGCGAGCAAAGGGCTGCCGGTGACAGGTGAGCCGTCGCTGGCCCTGTTGCGGGCCCTTGGAGGATGAAAACGGGGGATGTCAGCTTCTGGTATGCCGATATCGGCATGCCTGTGCCGCGCCCGGCCCTTGCGGGCGATGCCACGGCGGACGTGTGCATCGTGGGGGCGGGCTATACCGGCCTGTGGACCGCATGGTATCTGAAGGCAGCGCAGCCCGATCTGCAAGTCATTGTCGTGGAACGGGAGTTTTCAGGCTTTGGCGCATCGGGGCGCAACGGTGGCTGGCTGACGGGCGGGTTTGCCTGGAACCATCAGCGCTATCTGTCGGGCAGCGATGAGGCCGGAGTGCGAGGCATGGTGGCGGCCATGAACGGCACGGTGGATGAGGTGATCGGGGTCTGCGAGGCCGAAGGGATTGATGCGGATATCCTGCGTACGGACGAATTGATGGTGGCGGTGGGTGCGGCACAAATGGCGCGGATGCAGGCGGAGGTGGCGCATCGGCGGCAGTGGGGGGAAGAGGAGCGGGTGTTTGCCATCGGGGCGGAGGTGCGGGAGCGGGTGCGCATTCCCGAGGCCACGGGCGCGATGGTGGTGAAGGGGGTCGCGCGGGTGCAACCGGCGAAGCTGGTGCAGGGGCTGGCACGCGCATGCGAACGTGTGGGCGTGCGGATTGTCGAGCAGACCCAAGCCCTTGGCCTGCATCAGGGGCGGGTGGAGACAGACCGGGGGACGGTCAGCGCGAAGGTGATCCTGCGCGCGACGGAAGGGTTTACCGCCGGATTGCCGGGCCTCAGCCGGGACTGGCTGCCAATGAATTCGGCACAGATTGTGACGGCACCCTTGCCCGCAGACATCTGGGCGAAGATCGGCTGGGAAAATCATGAAATTCTTGGTGATTTTGCCAATGCCTATTGCTATTGCCAGCGCACGCGCGAAGGGCGTATCGCGGTGGGCGCGCGGGGGGTGCCGTATCTTTATGGATCGGCGATTGACCGGAACGGCGCGCCGGATGCCGAGACGATCCGGCGGCTGACCGCCATTCTGCACCGGCATTTCCCGGCAGCACGGGGCGTCGCGATTGACCATGCGTGGTGCGGCGTGCTGGCGGTGCCGCGCGACTGGTGCGCAACAGTGGGGTTCAACCCATTGACGGGTATGGGTTTTGCGGGCGGCTATGTGGGGGTCGGCGTCAGTACGAGCAACCTTGCGGGACGCACGCTGGCTGACCTCGCCCTGGGGCGCGAAACGGCGCTGACGCGGCTGCCATGGGTCAATCACCGCGTGCGCAAATGGGAACCCGAACCCCTGCGCTGGTTGGGGGTCCATGGGATGTACGGCCTGCTGAACGCAGCCGACCGGGCGGAGGCAAAGGGGGCGGCGAAGCCATCCTGGATGGCCGGGGTCGCATCGCGGATGATGGGGCGCTAAGCCCTTGCGGAAGCTGTATTAATCCTGGGTGTTAACAAGGTTTGAAGACTATGGATTCTCTCTGGAAAGGGGCCATATGAATACCTTGGGTTCGGGGCGTTAACCAATCTGGACGAAGCAAGGGGATGGGGCGGAAAGCCATCTGCCCAAGCGTGCTGATTGGTGCTGCGGGGCATTGGCGTTAGCGAGGCAAGAGATTTGGTGGGCGTAGTGTGCCTTCACTTGGCGGATTTGGCACGTGACAAATCTGCCCGCGCCAGCCCACGCAGTCGCGAGCAGATTACAAAGGCACGGTCTGCGGCCGCACACCCCTTGCCCAACGGCTTTCGGCCTTGTGGGCAATGAAACCGATGAACCTTCCACAGGAACGTCCATCAGACGGTTTCAAGGGTGGTACTGCCAGACGGGGTGCCGTCAGGATTTTGCCAGCAGGGCGTCGATCTCCGCCCGGGCGGGCATGGCGGGGGCGGTGCCGGGGCGGGTCACGCTGATCCCGGCGGTGGCGCAGCCGAAGCGGACGGCATCTATCACATCGCGCCCTTCGGACAGGGCGACGGCAAAGCCGCCGTTAAATGCATCCCCGGCCCCGGTGGTTTCCACCACGGGGCCTGCGCTGATGACGGGCACATGGACGGAGCGGGTCCGGTCACGGTAAAGCGCGCCGTTGGCCCCCAGTGTCACGATTACCGCCCCCGCCCCGCGCGCCATCAGGGCACCCGCGGCGCATTCCGCGTCCCCGACGGTGACCACGGGGATCTCCGTCAGGGTCTCCGCCTCGGACTCGTTGGGCGTGATGTAGTCACATAAGCCCAGCATCGCATCGGTCAGCGCGGCGGCGGGGGCCGGGTTCAGGATTGTCGTCACCCCTGCGGCGCGGGCGATTTCCAACGCGCGGTGGGCGGCGGGAATGGGTTGTTCCAGCTGGGTGATGAAGACGCCCGCACTTTCGATCAGGGCGCGTTTGCCTTCGACATCGGCGACGCTGATGCGGGCGGCGGCACCGGGGGCGACGATGATGGCGTTGTTCCCCGTGGCCTCTTCCAGAAAGATATAGGCGGCACCTGTATAGCTTTCGGGGTCTTCGGTGACCTCGGGGATCACGCCGGCCTTTGCCCAGGTCGCCCGCGCGATATCGGCAAAGGCGTCGCGGCCCAGCCTTGTGATGAAATGGGTGCGTCCGCCAGCCATGGCGGCGGCGACGGACTGGTTAGAGCCTTTGCCGCCGGGGCCGAGGACGAAGGAGAGCCCCAGGATGGTTTCACCGATCTTCGGTTGCCGGGTCGCGCGATAGGCGGTGTCGGCGACGAAGATGCCAAGGATAACGATGGGTTTCATGTTGGAACCTTTGAAAGAAGGGGGCGTTGCCCCCCGCGCTGCGCGCTTCCCCCCAGGATATTTGGGGACAGAAA
>JAAFHS010000056.1 GCA_013298485.1 Rhodobacterales bacterium | reverse complement strand
GGGCGGTCAGTGTCGTGGGTGTGACAAATCGCTGGCTGACCGAACGGTTCACGGAGTCGACGCGCAACCGGGCCGAATTGCGCCTGGCGCTTTATTCCGGGAACATGATGTCGGAGTTGCAGCGCACGTCGGTGGTGCCCCTGCTGCTGGCGCGCGACCCTGAACTGATCCGCGCTTTGGGTGAGCAGCAGTTTGCGGCCACATCGGCGCGCCTGATCTCATTCCAATCCGAAATCGGCGCGGCCTCGATCCAGCTTCTGGATGCGACGGGGCGTACGGTGGGGGCCACGAACCGCAATCTTCTGGGCACGAACCTGCGGCAGAGCCCGTCTTTCATTGATGCGCAGCGGGTGAATGACACGGTGTTTTCTGCGGTGCCGAATGACGCGGGCGTGATCGAATTCATCTATTCGCGGGCCGTGCGGCTGGACGGTGTGCTGCTGGGTGTTGTGGTCGTGGGGGTGGACCTGCGCAAATACGAACGCGCCTGGGCGGGGTTGCAGGACGCGGTGCTGGTGACGGACAGCGGGGGGCAGGTGATCCTGTCGACCGTGCCGCGCTGGCGTGGCATGCCGCTGGACAAGGCGCTGGCGACGCAGGACGCGCCATCCGCACTGGACCGGGCGCTGCAGGTGACGGCGGATTGGGCGCAGACGGCCCCCGATGCCTATGTCAGCGGCGAAGGCGTGATGCGCACGGAATCGCGCGTGCCGTTCCGGGGCTGGCGGATCGTGACGTTCACCGCCTATGCATCGGTGCGCGATCAGGTGAACGGGGTTCTGGCGCTGGAAATCATGGGCTTTGCCATTCTGCTGGCGCTGACCTTCTATTTCCTGTCACGGCGCGCGATGTCGCAATCGCTGGGCTTTCAGCGTGAATCTGCGGAACTGCGGCAGTTGAATGCGCGGTTGCAGCGCGAGATTGCGGCGCGGGAAAAGGTGCAGAAATCGCTGGAGGTGGCGGAACTGACGCTGGCGCAGTCATCCAAGCTGGCGGCGCTGGGTGAGATGTCGGCGGCGGTGAGCCATGAGCTGAACCAGCCGCTGGCGGCGATGAAGACCTATCTTGCGGGCGCACGGCTGCTGTTGCAGCGCAAGCGCCCGGAAGAGGCGCTGTCATCTTTCCAGCGCATTGATGATCTGATTGAGCGGATGGGGGCGATCACCCGGCAGCTGAAATCCTATGCCCGCAAAGGGGCGGATGCGTTCGAGCCTGTGGATGTGCGCATGGCGGTCAGTACGGCCCTGTCGATGATGGAGCCGCAGCTGAAAAGCCGCGTGGTCAAGATCACGCGCGCCATTCCGCGCCAGCCGGTGATGGTGATGGCGGACCGGTTACGCCTGGAACAGGTGATCATCAATCTTTTGCGTAATGCGATTGACGCAAGCAAGGACCTGACCACGCCGCAGATTGATATCATGCTGTCGGTTGGCGAGACCGCCACGCTGACGGTGCGGGACAACGGGCACGGGATCGCCGATCTCGATAACCTGTTCGAGCCGTTCTACACGACCAAGAAACCGGGCGAAGGCGTGGGTCTGGGTCTGGCGATTTCATCGGGCATCGTGACCGAGCTGGGCGGGCGTCTGACGGCGCGGAACAGCGAAGACGGTGGTGCGGTGTTTGAAGTGCAGCTGCCCCTCATGGGCAAAGAAGTCGAAGCAGCGGAATAAGAAAGGGACAGGCATGGCACGTTCGATGAAAGTGGCGATTGTCGATGACGAGGCGGACATGCGGCAGTCGATCAGCCAGTGGTTGGCGCTGTCCGGCTTTGATACGGAAACCTATGCCAGTGCCGAGGACGCGCTGAAGGGCATCGGGCCGGAGTTCGCGGGCGTGGTGGTCAGCGACATCAAGATGCCGGGGATGGACGGCATGGCGTTTCTGAAGCGGCTGATGAGCCTGGACAGCGGCCTGCCGGTGATCATGATCACGGGGCATGGTGACGTGCCGATGGCGGTGGAGGCGATGCGCGTCGGGGCCTATGATTTTCTGGAAAAGCCGTTCAATCCGGACCGGATGACGGAACTGGCCAAGAAGGCGACGCAGGCGCGGCGGATGACGCTGGACAACCGGGCGCTGCGCAAGGAGCTGTCGGACGGCAGCGTGCTGATGAAAAAGCTGATCGGGACGAGCCCGGTGATGGAACGGCTGCGCGAAGACATCCTTGATCTGGGGCAGGCAGACAGCCACGTGCTGATCGACGGAGAGACGGGCACGGGCAAGACGCTGGTGGCACATGCGCTGCATGCAGTGGGGCCGCGCGCAGGGCGCAAATTCGTGACAATTTCCTGCGCGGCCTGGTCGGAGGATCAGCTGGTGGCCAAACTGTTCGGCCCGGCAGAGGATGGGGCGATCCCGCTGGTGGAAGAGGCGCGGGGGGGTACGGTCTGCCTTGAGGATGTGGAGGCGCTGAGCCATGGATTGCAGTCGCGCCTGCTGACCATGATCAATGAACAGGGCCTGCCACCGGAAACGCGCATCATCGCGATCTGCAACCAGCATGTGCAGGACAAAACGCTGGAAGACAGCTTGCGCCCCGATCTGTTCTACCGGCTGGGGGCGATGACCATCGTGCTGCCACCCCTGCGCCAGCGGGGTGAGGATATCCTGACGCTGTTCACACGGATGAGCGAGCAGTTTGCGGAAGAGTACGGCTGCGATGCGCCGCAGGTGACGGCGCAGGAGGCGGCGCAATTGCTGCAGGCGCCCTGGCCGGGCAATGTGCGGCAGTTGGTGAACATCGCGGAACGGGCGGTGCTGCAGAACCGGCGCGGGTCGGGGTCGATCGCGAGCCTGCTGATGGCGGATAACGAGGCATCGGGGCCTGCGATGACAACGGAAGGCAAGCCGTTGAAAGACTATGTGGAGGCGTTCGAGCGGATGCTGATCGACAACACGATGCGGCGCCACAAGGGCAGTATCGTGTCAGTCATGGAAGAGCTATGCCTGCCACGCCGGACCTTGAACGAGAAAATGGCGAAGTACGGGCTGACGCGCAGCGAATATGTCTGATTTGGCAGGATTTTTCTGCGAAAAATCCGGATTGGCTGCGACCGTCCGCATGAAATTTTTCGCGGAAAAATTGTGGTTTGTCTTGTGTTCCATCTGCCGTGGGGCAGCATTTCTCAACTTTTGCGTGTGCTGCAGCAAAATCACCCATTGCCCTTGGCCCCGCTTTGCCGCTACGGTCACGTGACGCTTGTGTAAACATGCGGAAGAATTCTCTGCAGTGCCGGATGGGCGCGATTTTCGTGTCCGCGGACCCTGCAGTCGGATCGGCCCCCGGGCCGGATGAACTGCCCTTTCGTCTTTGACAGACACGGGCTTTGAAAGGTGGGTCACCTTCGTGTGGCCCATGTGTGAACCGCGATGGAGCGTGTGATTGAACGGGCGAGCGATGCGGGTGGGCCACTGGTCCTGACCCCGGTCACGCCTATCCGCGCCCTCGCCCCAACAAGTCGCCGTCTGTTATCGCTGTCACCGCCCGGGCCTGGCCCGAGGTGCGCTGTGGCACGCGGCGCAATGGAACATCATGGCAAAGAAGATGCTGATCGACGCCACCCATGCCGAAGAAACGCGCGTGGTGGTGGTGGACGGAAACAAGGTCGAAGAATTTGACTTTGAAACGGTAAACAAGCGGCAGCTGGCGGGGAATATCTACCTTGCCAAGATCACGCGGGTGGAGCCGTCGCTGCAGGCGGCTTTTGTGGAATATGGCGGGAACCGTCATGGTTTCCTCGCCTTTGCGGAAATCCATCCCGACTATTACCAGATCCCCGTGGCGGACCGCAAAGCGCTGCTGGATGAGGAACGCGCCCTGGCGCGTGCCGAGGATGACGAGGACAACAACCGCGCCCGTCGTCGCCCGCGCACGCCGCGCCCTGCGGCCCGTGCGGAGGATACGAAATCCGCCGATCCGGTGCAGACCGGGGCCATCGGCGGGATGGATGTGGTTGATCTGGGCGATGAGGTGGGTGCGGATGCCCTGCTGCATGAAGTGCCCGAAGCGGTGGCATCGGATGATGCAGCGCCTGATCACAACCATGATCATGACCATGACCATGGCGGCGACACCGGCGACAGGCCCTACCGCGCGATGGATCATGCATCCGATACGGATGACGAGATCGAATCCATCGCTGAAGAGGATGTGGCCGAGGAAATTAGCGCACCGCGCCAGCCGCGCCACCGGAAATACAAAATCCAGGAAGTGGTGAAGGTCCGCCAGATCATGCTGGTGCAGGTGGTCAAGGAAGAACGCGGCAACAAGGGGGCGGCGTTGACGACGTACCTGAGCCTTGCAGGCCGCTACTGCGTGCTGATGCCGAACACCGCGCGCGGTGGTGGGATTTCCCGTAAGATCACGCAGGCGACGGACCGCAAGAAGCTGAAGGAAATCGCGGGCGAGATCGAGGTGCCGGAAGGTGCTGGCCTGATCATCCGCACGGCAGGGGCCAAGCGCACCAAGGCGGAAATCAAGCGCGACTATGAGTATCTGATGCGGCTGTGGGAACAGATCCGCGAGTTGACCCTGAAGTCCATCGCACCCGCGGCGATTTACGAGGAAGGCAATCTGATCAAGCGGTCGATCCGTGATCTTTACAGCCGCGAGATTGACGAGGTGCTGGTGGAAGGTGCCGAAGGCTACCGCGTCGCCAAGGATTTCATGCGGATGATCATGCCAAGCCACGCGCGGGCCGTGCAGCCCTATACCGAGGCGCAGCCGATGTTTGCGCGCTATCAGGTGGAAAGCTATCTCGCAGGGATGTTCAACCCGACAGTGCAGCTGAAATCGGGCGGCTATATCGTGATCGGTGTGACCGAGGCGCTGGTGGCGATCGACGTGAACTCCGGTCGGGCGACCAAGGAAGGCTCGATCGAAGATACGGCCCTGAAAACCAATCTGGAGGCTGCCGAAGAGGTTGCGCGCCAACTGCGCCTGCGGGACCTTGCAGGCCTCATCGTGATCGATTTCATCGACATGGAAGAGCGGCGCAACAATGCAGCGGTGGAAAAGCGGCTGAAGGACAAGCTGAAGACGGATCGGGCGCGCATCCAGGTGGGCCGGATTTCGGGTTTCGGCCTGATGGAGATGAGCCGCCAGCGGTTGCGTCCGGGCATGCTGGAGGCGTCGACAGCGCCTTGTGCGCATTGCCATGGCACGGGGCTGATCCGGTCGGACGACAGCATGGCGCTGCAGATCCTGCGCGCGCTGGAGGATGAGGGCACGCGGAAACGGTCGAAAGAGGTGCTGCTGCGCGCGCCGGTGGCGATTGTGAACTTCCTGATCAACACCAAGCGGGAACATGTGGCGCTGATCGAGGCGCGCTATGGCATGTCGGTCCGGATCGAGGCGGACCCGATGCTGATCAGCCCGGATTACGTGATGGACAAGCTGAAGACAGCGACACGGGTGATCCCGGAACCGTCACAGGTGATTTCCGGCAATGCGGCCCTGATGGGAGCCGCAGTGGCGGAGGATGACGACATCATCGACCCGGAAATCCCCGAAGATGACGAGGATGAGGTCGAAGAGACGGTCGAGCGGGCCGAACGCCCGGCGCGGGTGGAGCGCGGCGAGCGTGCCGAGGCCCCCGGCGAAGGGGGCAAGAAGAAACGGCGCAGGCGGCGGCGTCGGCGCGGGGGTGCGCCGGGTGAGGGCGGCGAGACGACTGATGCGGCCGATCAGAACGGCGATGATGCGGATGCCGCTGAGACGGATGCCGCGGATGCGGTGATGCCCGTGGCCGAGGTGGTGGCGGAGGCCCCGAAAAAGCGCACGCGCAGCCGGACGCGCAAAGGCGCTGAGGCAGTTGTGGCGGTCAGTGCGGATGTGCCTGTGATTGCCGTGCCTGAGATCATCACGATTGATGTGACCGCACCTGTGGAGGAGCCTGCGCCGGTCAAGAAACCGGCACGGTCGCGGGCGAAAAAGCCGAAGGCCGAGGACGCGCCGGTTCTGGTGGCTGATCCCGGTGATGCGCCCGCCGCTGTTGCGGCAGCGCTGATCCCCGACCCGCAAGATCCAGTTCCGCCTGCGGCACCCGTGGCAGAAGCGGTGGCAGAGGAAGGCCCTGCCAAACCAAAGCGCAAGGGCTGGTGGTCGCTGGCGCGTTGAGTGCGGGGCCTGTGAAACAAAAGGGCGTCGGGGAAACCCGGCGCCTTTTTTCAGTCGGACTCGCGGATGCCGCGGCGGATCAGATAGGTTGACACCCCGTCTGCCTGACTGCTGGCCATCAGGTCATGTCCGGCCTCGTTGCAGAAATGTGGCAAATCGATTGCGGCCATCGGATCGGTCGCGGTGACGCGCAGAACCTGACCGGGGCGCAATGCGGCCAGCCGTTTGCGGGCGCGCAGGACGGGCAGGGGGCATAGCAGGCCTTCGCAATCAACCGTTTCATCCCATTGCAGCATGCCGACCCCAATTGCAGATTTCATACATTATGCCAGCCTGCACCGTTCAACGCAAATGTGACGGGCTGAAACGTGACGCGGGGCAGTTGGTGGGATAGGTGTTGCTGATGTTTGGTATAGAAATCATCGACGCTGCCCTGCTGCCTGCAATGCTGATCGCACTGGTCGCGGGTATCCTGTCATTCCTCAGCCCTTGTGTGCTGCCGATTGTGCCGCCGTATCTGGCCTATATGAGCGGGATTTCGGTGGGCGAGATGCGAGCGGGGCGGTCGGCGCTGCTCGCGGCGGTGTTCTTCGTTCTGGGCCTGTCGACGGTCTTCATGCTGCTGGGGTTCACCGCATCGGTGTTCGGCGCGTTCTTTCTGACCAATGCCGACTGGTTCGCCATGGCGGCGGGCATCATCGTGATGGTGTTCGGGGCGCATTTCCTGGGGGTGATCCGGATCGGGTTTCTGAACCGCGAATTGCGGGTGGATGCGGGCAACAAGGGTGGCTCTGCATTCGGGGCCTATGTGCTGGGGCTGGCCTTTGCCTTCGGCTGGACGCCCTGCATCGGGCCGCAGCTGGGGGCGATCCTGTCGCTGGCCGCGCAAGAGGGGTCGGTGGCGCGGGGCACGATACTGCTTGCGGTCTATGCGCTTGGCCTTGGCATTCCGTTTCTGCTGGTCGCCGCGTTTTTCCCGCGCATGGGGCCGCTGATGGCGTTCTTCAAACGCCATACCGAACAGATCGAGCGGATCATGGGGCTGCTGTTGTGGACCGTGGGTCTGCTGATGCTGACAGGGGGCTTTTCGCAGTTTTCCTACTGGCTGCTGGAAAACCTGCCGTTCCTTGCTGTTCTGGGCTGATTTCCCCTTAGATTTGCCCGAATATCCCGCCATACTGGCATGATGAGTGGTGCAGAGGCAGGGCAGGGTGTGTTTCGTCGCCGGGTGTTTTACATCCCCGGATATGACCCTTTTCATCCCCGCCGTTACCGCGAACTGTACCGCAAAGAGGGGACAGAACAGGCGGCAATCACCGGCTATGATCTGACGCTGACGCCGAAACAGGCGGGCGGGCCTTATGGTTGGCATGCGCATATGCAGGTTGGCGGGCAGGCGGCGGCGGCGGATATCGAGGTGCTGGTCTGGTCGGATCTTGTGAAAACCTCCATGAATGCCGGGATCGCGGGCACCTATCTGCAGCTGGTGCGCACGGCCTGGGCCTATATCGGGTCGGGTGCGCTCTTCCGGTTGATGCGGTTGCGCAAAGGGCCGATGATTGCGGCGCTTTATCCGATTTTCTTTCTGCTGGGGCAGTTGGCCCTTGCGGTCGGCATCGGCTGGGGCGTGGGCGCGGTGGTGGCGTGGTATTCGCACTGGATGGCGGGCGTGGCGGCGGCGGGGGCGTGTATCTGGCTGATCCTGCATGCGTTCCGGCGCTATGACAACAAGGTCTTTGCCTATTACCTGATGCATGACTATGCCTATTCGGCGCAAGTCGGCGGGGCCAATCCAGCGGCATTGGAGCGGCGGATGGAGGATTTCCGCACCCGCATCGCCGCGGCGCTGACGCAGGATTTTGACGAGGTGCTGGTGGTGGGCCATTCGTCGGGCGCGCATCTGGGTGTGTCGATCCTGTCCGATATGATCCGGGCAGGGCTGCCTGCGGGTCATCCGCCGCTGGCGTTTCTGTCGCTGGGGCAGGTGGTGCCGATGGTGTCATTCCTGCCCAAGGCAGGGCGGTTGCGGGCGGATTTGCACGATCTGGCGGGGCGGGACGAGGTGACTTGGGTCGATGTGACGGCCCCTGGCGATGGCTGCGCCTTTGCGCTGTGTGATCCGGTGGCGGTGACGGGGGTGGCCCCCGCAAACAAACGCTGGCCACTGGTGATATCGGCGGCGTTCACGCAGACCCTGTCGCCTGCGCGGTGGAAGGCGTTGCGCTGGAAATTCTTCCGCCTGCATTTCCAGTATCTGTGCGCCTTTGATCGCCCCGGTGATTACGATTACTTCCAGATCACCGCCGGGCCGCAGACCCTTGCCGCGCGCTATGCGGGGCGCAAGCCATCGGCCAGCCGGATCGAGACGCCGCTGTCGGGCTATCGCAGCATGACGCCATGATCCCGCCAAAGCCCACCCCCCGGCCTGATCGCGTGTCCCTATGGCGCTATGTGCGGCTGTTTCGCGCCGATATCCTGTCGGCGCAGCCCGCGCGTCTGTACCGCGCCTGGATGGCGGAGTTTCGCACGCCGTTCTTTCGCAGCTATCTGTGCAATGATCCGGCGCTGATCGACAGGGTACTGAAGGCGCGCCCGGACGATTTCCCGAAATCGGATCGCATCGGCGAAGGGTTGCGCCCGCTGTTGGGGAATGCGGTGTTCGTGACCAATGGCGATGTCTGGCGGCGGCAGCGGCGGATCATCGATCCTGCGTTCGAAGGGGGCCGCCTGCGCGATACCTTTCCTGCGATGTGGGCGGCGGGGATGGCTGCGGTCGCGCGGATGCCTGCGGGCATGGTCGAGGTTGAGGCGGAGATGAGCCATGCGGCGGCGGATGTGATTTTCCGCACGCTGTTTTCCATTCCCATCGAGGATGAGATTGCGGCCCAGGTGTTTGCCGAATTCCGCACCTATCAGCGCACGCAGCCTATCCTGAACCTTGCGGCCTTCCTGCCCTTGCCCGGCTGGTTTCCGCGTCTGCACAGGCGGACGACCAAACGGTCTGCGGCGGTGATCCGGCGCCTGATTGCGCGGCTGACCGAAGACCGCGCAGCGGCGATTGCGGAAGGCACGGCGCCGGATGATCTGGCGACCAAGATCATGGTGACCGAGGACCCGGTGACCGGCCAACGCTTTGAAACGGCTGAGATGGTCGATCAGGTCGCGATCTTCTTTCTGGCGGGGCACGAGACGAGCGCATCTGCGCTGTCATGGGCGCTGTATCTGCTGGCGCTGTTCCCTGATGTGCAGGACCGCGTGGCGGCCGAGGCGGCCACTTTGGGCGATACGCCGGATTTCGCGGTCATGGCGCGGCTGAAATACACGCGCGATGTGTTCCGCGAGGTGCTGCGCCTGTATCCGCCGGTGCCGATGATGGTGCGCGAGAATACCGGCCCGGAAGAGATGCGGGGACGCCGGGTGAAACCGGGGGCGCAGTTCGTGCTCAGCCCCTGGCATCTGCACCGGCATGAACG
>JAAFHS010000055.1 GCA_013298485.1 Rhodobacterales bacterium | reverse complement strand
CCGGTCTGGAAACCGAAACATTCGGACTGTCGCTGAACCAGACACTGTTCAGCGGCGGGCGGCAGGCGGCCTTGTTGCGGCGGGCCATCGCGCTGGATGAAAATGCACGGGCGACCTTGTTGCAATCGGGCGTCCAGGTGACCCAATCGGTGGGCAATGCATGGTCGAACATTCTGGTCACAACCGCCAGTATTGCGGCCAATGACCTGCAGATCCGTGCGGCGCAAGAGGCGTTTGACGGTGTGCGTGAAGAGGCGACGCTGGGGTCGCGGACAACCCTTGACGTGCTGGATGCCGAGCAGGAACTGCTGGATGCGCGCGCCGACAAGCTGCAATCCGAAGCGCAGCGTTATGTTGGCGTGTACCAGCTGCTGTCGGCGATGGGGCTGTTGACGGCAGAGCATCTGGAATTGGGTATTCCGACCTATGATCCTGCGGCCTATTACAATGCGGTCAAGGATGCGCCGATCCACAGCGAACAAGGGGCCGCACTGGACCGGATTCTGGGCACGATCGGTGACTGATGACGGTGGGGCTGTCAGAACAGTCTGTTCTTGATCCGGCGAACCCGGTCAATAGCAAACCGTGTTGAACGTCTTGCGGCAATTCCTTGTCTTGTGGCGCGGCCCGGGCTATTCTGTGCAACAAGAATAGCCTGTTTGCAGGCACAACGCGGGTGCTGCGACGGCGCACCAATTGACCGGGGCAGGTATGTCGGATCGCATGAGTTCAGTTGAGATTGAGGATGTTTTGTCCTCTATCCGCCGTTTGGTGACCCAGGATCTGCGTCCGAAACCGCCATCCACCGAAGAAAAGCTGCTGCTGACGCCTGCGCTGCGCGTGGTTCCGGCGGTCGCGGTTGCCCCTGTTGCCGCGATGCCAGAGCCTGAAGATAAGGCGCTGGCAGATGAGGCGGAGAGCGCGCCCGTCATGCCGGTCTTCATTCACCGCCAGACTGTGCCTGACCTTGCCGAGGCGGTCACCTCGATCGGGGCCGCAGTGCCCGATGACGGGTACGAATCCGAGACTGGCGAGATCGGCCCCGCAGATGCCATGCCGGTGCCCGATTGGCCGGCCTCGTCCTGGGTTGCGCCGGATGTGATTTCCGAGGTTGACGAAGCCGAGGTCGTGGCCCTGTCCGATGATGTGCCGGGTTGGGCCCAGGCCGATGATCTTGATCTGCTGGGCGAGGACGTGGCCGAGGCCCCGTTCACCGATGCCCCGGGCGATGACGCGGGTCTTGAGGGCGACACAGGCCTTGGCGGCGGCCTTGACAATGATCCGGGTCTTGATCCGAACGGCGATGTGGCCGAGGCGGCGGCCCTGGCGGAACTGGCCGCGGCTGAGGCGGCTGCCGCGGCACCGGGCGTGACGGAACTTGACGAAGACATGTTGCGCGAGATCGTGCGTGAGATCATTCGCGAGGAACTGAACGGGTCACTTGGCGAGCGGATCACGCGCAATGTGCGCAAACTGGTGAGGGCCGAGATCAACCGCGCGATGACCACCCGCGATCTGGAATAATCCATGAATACGCCTGCGCACCTGATTTTTGGTGCGTCCGTGATGATGCATTGAAATGAAAAACGCGCCCGAAGGGGCGCGTTTTCGCAAATGGTTCCAGTGACCGGTTCAGGCGGCTTCTGCTTCCATTTCAAGGGCATGGCGGCGTTCGCTTTCTTCGCGCGACAGGGCCACCGAGGTGCGCACGCCTTTGGAGACGAATTCCATCAGGCCCTTAACCACGCGTTCATTGGGATCGATCCCGGCGCAGGACAGAACCTCGCGCCCATCACGCGAACGGGCCCAGCGGGCAATCTGATCAGGGCCATTGCCGTATTTCTTGTCATCCGCAATCGCGTCATCCAATGCAGCCAGAACAACGGCGGCAAACAGCTTGCGGGCGCGTTGGCCCTGTTCGAAGTTGAAGGCTGTGCTATCAACGAAATCTGCCATCTCGTCGTCCTTTTCTTGGTCTTGTCTTTTCTGATGTTGGCTGAACCTAGCCGCTAAGTCTCGATTCGGGGCAACTGTTTTTTCATGGCTGTCATGCAATTTTTACATGGCTGACGAAAACCTCTACTGCATTTAGTCGGCTTGTCAGCAAACTATCGCCAATATATAGGGTGCGCCTTAATCCGATCAACCTCTTGTCAAGGTTTTGCCACAATGCCGAAGATCAACGGAAACGAAATCAAGCCGGGCTTCGTGCTGGAACATGACGCAGGCCTGTGGGCGGCGGTGAAGGTGAACCATGTCAAGCCGGGCAAGGGCGGCGCCTTTGCGCAGGTGGAGCTGAAGAACCTGCGCGACGGGCGCAAGTTGAACGAACGCTTCCGGTCGGAAGACAAGGTGGAGCGGGTGGAGCTGGAAAACAAGGACCAGCAGTTCCTTTATGAAACCGACGGGCGGCTGGTGTTCATGGATGGCGAGACGTTCGAGCAGACCGAGATTGATGCAGACCTGCTGGGCGACCGGCGGCCGTTCCTGCAGGACGGCATGACGGCAACGGTACAGTATTTCGGGGAAGAACCACTTTCGGTGCAGATCCCGCAGAAGGTGAAGTGCCGGGTGGTAGATACGGAACCGGTGCAGAAGGGTCAGACAGCGGCGAACAGCTTTAAGCCCGCGATCCTGGACAATGGCGTGCGGATCATGATCCCGCCGTTCGTGGGGCCGGATGAAGAGATCATCGTGCATACGGAGCTGATGGAATATTCCGAACGGGCGTGAGGGGCTAATTTTTCGCAGAAAAATTAGCCATTCAGACCAGAAACACCTGTGCCGCGCCCGCCGTCATGGCACCTTCCGCGCGTTCAAATCGCAGATAGGCCAGCGCATCTTTGCCTGCGACGGTATGCAGTATTCCCGCAGGTTTGCCCTGTGATGTGATCACATCGCCTTCGGTTGCAATTCCGTCAAGGTGGACCCGCGAAAGCCCCTTGCGCAGGTCGGTCTTGTGTTTCATCCGCGCCGTCACCTCCTGCCCGACATAGCAGCCCTTGCGGAAGTCGACGCCGTGCAGGCGTTCAAACCCCATTTCCAGCAGATAGCTGTCATCAGGGATCAGTTCGCGCCCGGCTTCGGGGATCAGGTGGGCGACGCGGATGGCGTCCCAGTCGATGGATGCAGGCGTGCCCGGCAGGCCATAGCCGCGCCAGCCCATTGCGGGGTGGCGCGGGTCGGCAAAGGCCCGGTCGAGGGCAGGGCCAAGGCCGCGTGTGACGGGCAGGTCGGTTAGGGCGATCTGCACATCCGCGCGCAGGCGGTACATGGTCAGACGCCGCAGTGTGGCATCCGCCAGCGGTGTCGCAATATCGATCAGCAGGGTGTCAGCCGTCGCGACGACAAAGAAATCCGCCAGATACTTGCCCTGCGGCGTCAGCAGTGCCGCCCAGACGATGCCCGGGCCACGGCCCAGGGGCAGCACATCATTGCTGACCAGACCCTGCAGGAAGGGCAGGGCATCTTTGCCCGTCACCTGCCAGACAGTGCGATCCGCGGCGATCTCGCCCATCTCAGGTCTCCTTGAACTGCAGGCGGTAAAGCTGGGCATAAAGCCCGCCCTTTGCAAGCAGATCGTCATGGCGGCCTTCCTCGGCCACGCGGCCCTTGTCCATGACGACGATCTTGTCAGCCTCACGCACGGTGGACAGCCGGTGCGCGATCACAAGCGTGGTGCGCCCTGCGCTGAGGCGGGCAAGAGCATCGGCGACCAATGATTCCGACTGGGCATCAAGGGCGCTCGTCGCCTCGTCCAGCAGCAGGATCGGGGCATCGGCCAGCAGCGCGCGGGCGATGGCGATGCGCTGGCGCTGGCCCCCCGACAGGGATGATCCGCGCGGGCCTGCCTCGGTCTCCAGACCGGCAGGCAGGGCTTTGACAAAGGTCGTGACATGGGCGGCATCAAGGACGCGCGCCAGCGTCGCCTCCGGCACATCCTCGCGCCCCAGCAGGATGTTTTCGCGCAGGGTTTCATCGAACAGGGCCGAATCCTGCGAGACGGTGGCAAAGTTGGCGCGCAGGTCTGCAAGGCTGAGCGTGGCTGCATCGACACCGTCGATGATAATCTGGCCCGATGCGGGTTCGGACAGCGCGGTCAGCAGATGAAACACCGTCGACTTGCCGGCCCCCGATGCGCCGACCAGGGCTGTGACCGCGCCCGCCTTTGCGGTGAACGTCAGCCCGTTCAGCACCGGCGCGTCACCATAGGCGAAATGCACATCCTGCAGCCGGATTTCGGGGGCGGTAAAGTGCTGCGCCGTGATCGCCGTCGGACGCCGGGTCAGGGGTTCGGTATCCAGCAGGCCGTAGACGCGCTCAAGGCTCGCGGCAGCGACCTGCCAGAGACCCGACAGATCGCCCAGACGGCGGATCGGCTGAAAGGTCAGCGCCATGGCAGTGAAAAAGGCCATGAATTCACCGACCGTGCGTTCCCCCGCGGCCACTTCGCGCCCGCCCAGCATCAGGACTGCGAAAAAGCCGATCCCGGTCACAATATCGATCATCGCGGGCATTGCGGCGCGGCCCAGCGTCATGCGCAGATCATAGCGCACGATCCGCGCCACGATGGTTTTGAAACGGCTGGTCTGATAATCTTCCATCTGGTTCAGCTTGATTGCCTGGATGCCATGAAAAATCTCGTCCAGTCGCGTTGCGCGCAACCCCGCCTGATTGCGCATCTGCCCTGACTTTCGCCGGATGTAGCGCTGCAGCAGCAGCGCGGGCAACAGCAGCAGGGGCGCCCCGATCAAGGCGGCAAGCGTCCAGCGCCAGTCGATCGACAGGGCGACAATTCCAAGGCCCGTCAGGGCAACAAGATCGCGCCCAACCCCGGTGATCAGCGTGGCCCAGACGCCCTGCACCGCCGCCGTATCCCCCTGGACCCGTTCAATCAGCTTGCCTGGCGAATGGTTCTGAAAAAACGCGCCGTCCAGTCGCAGGATGTGGCGCAGAAGATCGGCCTGCATGCTTGCCGCGACCCGGGCTGAGATGCGCGCCATGAGGCCGCGCGAGATGACCATGGTGGTGGCACGGGTGGCGAACAGCGCGAGAATGCCAATGCCCACGAGCAGCAGTGCCGAGTCAGAGCCGGTCGCAAACACTTCGTCGAACAGCGGTTTGAGAAGGTAGGAGAGCGCACCGAGCGTCGCGCCTTCGATCACCATCAGGATGAAGGCCGCCGCCATCAGCCATTTGTGACGCGCAAGATAGCCCCGCCACAGCCGCATGAACATAACGCGCGCGGCAAAGCGGGGGTCGCGGGGGGGGCGGGGCAAGGGCGTTGCCTTCTGCAAGGGTCTCGGGCGGTGACTTAGCCCGAAACATCACCGGGCCGCAAGGTTGCGGCGGGGGATCGGCGGTGTTAGCCAATGCGTCACCCCTGTTCGGAGTTACCCCGCATGTCGCTTGCCCATGGTCATCCCTATCTTGCCATTCCCGGCCCGTCAGTCATCCCCGATAGGGTGCAGCGGGCGATGCACCGGGGCAGTCCGAACATCTATGACGGCCCGCTGCATGACATGGTGGCAGGCCTGTGGCCGGACCTGAAGGCGCTGGCGGGCACGCAGGGCCATGTGGCAGGCTACATCGCCAACGGGCATGGCGTGTGGGAGGCGGCGAATGCCAACCTGTTCAGCCGGGGCGACCGTGCCCTTGTGCTGGCTTGCGGGCAGTTCGGCCTGAGCTGGGCCAACCATGCGCGGGGCATGGGGATTGACGTGGCGATGCTGGATTTCGGGCGGCATGCCGCGCCCGATCTGAACCGGGTGGAGGCCGCCCTCAGGGCGGATAAGGGGTACGCGATCAAGGCCGTGCTCGCCACGCATGTCGATACGTCGAGCACGGTCAAGACCGATGTGGCGGCCTTGCGCGGCGTCTTGGACGCGGTGGGCCACCCTGCGCTGCTGGCGATTGACTGCATCGCGTCGCTGGGCTGCGATGAATACCATATGGATGCCTGGGGCGCGGATGTGACGGTGGCGGCCAGCCAGAAAGGCCTGATGACGCCGCCCGGCATGGGGTTTGTGTGGTTCAACGATCGGGCAAAGGCGGTGCAGGCCGATCTGCGCACGCCCTACTGGAACTGGAATCCGCGTTGTGAGGCGACCGAGTTCTGGCAATTGTGGTGCGGCACCGCCCCCACGCATCATCTGTACGGCCTGCGCGAGGCGCTGGACATGATCGCCGAGGAAGGCCTGCCCGCCATCTGGGCGCGGCATCGGCGGCTGGCGGCAGCGGTCTGGGCGGCGGTAGAGGGCTGGGGAGCAGGGAACGCGGCCATCGCGCTGAACGTCGCAGACGTGGCCGCGCGAGGGTGTTCGGTGACATCGGCGCGGTTCGGTGCGCCGGATGCCACGCGATTGCGGGCATGGGTGGAGCGCGAGGCAGGGGTGACACTGGGCATCGGGTTGGGGATGGGCACCGAGGCCGACCCGCAGGCGGATGGCTGGCTGAGGATCGCGCATATGGGGCATGTGAATGCGCATATGACGCTGGGTGCGCTCGCGGTGATCGAGGCAGGGCTGGCCGCCTTGGGGATTGCCCATGGGCCGGGGCTGGCAGCGGCGACGCAGGTTGTGGCAGGCTGAGCAGAAAGAAGGGGGCCTTCTGCCCCCTCGCGCCTGCAGCGCTCACCCCCGAGGATATTTTTGCAGAAAGGAAGATGGGGTCAGCTTGGCAGGTCGTCTTCGCGATAGACCTGAAGGATCTGATCAAAGCTGGTTTCGGCCGTAAAGCCCAAGGCGGTTGCGCGGACCGTATCAAACGCGCGGGGCCAGCTTTCGACGATCCGGATGATCGCATCGTCGGGTGCGTGGCGGATCAGGGCCACGGCGTCATTCCCGGCATGGGTGCGCAGGGCGGCGATCTGATCGGCCACGGTGGCGGAAAGACCGGGCATGTTGAGGGCTGTCTGTCCATTCAGGCGGGCGGTATCGAGGCGGGCGGCATGGATGAAAAAACCCGTGGCCGCGCGGGGGCTGGCGAACCAGTGGCGCAGGGTGTCGCGGACGGGCAGGATCGCGGGCAGCCCGTTCAGGGGTTCGCGCAGGATGCCCGAGAAAAAGCTGGATGCGGCCTTGTTCGGCGCGCCGGAGCGGATGCAGATCGTGGGCAGGCGCAGGGCCATGCCGTCCAGAAACCCGCGCCGGGTGTAATCGGCGAGCAGCATCTCGGCCATGGCCTTCTGCGTGCCGTAACTCGACCGGGGTGTCAGGTGGAAATCATCGGGGATGACATCGGGCAGGGGCGCGCCGAACACCGCGATGGACGAGGCGAAAATGACGCGCGGGCGGTAGCCGGGCGTCAGGCGGATCGCATCGAAGAGGGCGCGGGTGGCATCAAGGTTGATGGCATAGCCGCGTGCAAAGTCTGCCTCGGCCTCGGCGCTGACAATCGCGGCGAGGTGATAGATGATGTCGGGGCGGGCCGCGATCAGGCGCTGCGCGGCACCTGTCTCGGTCAGGTTCAGGGCGATGACATCGGTCGGGATGTCGCTGCGGGGTGCCGGTGGCACCAGAACATCGGCCAATGTCAGCTGTGTGGCAGGCAGCGCGCCGCTGACAATGGCCGTGGCCAGCTTGCGGCCCAGCATGCCCGCCGCACCGATGATAAGGATATGCATGTCATGGCCCCCCGATCTGGAGGGCAGTCAATCATGCAGGCCGCATCGCGTGAAGGGTTATTGTTCGGCCTTTGCCAGCCAGCCGGTCATCCAGGCAATCTCGGCCTCCTGGGCGGCGATCACGCTTTCGGCGAATTTGCGCACTTCGGGGTCGGACCCGTGTTCCAGCACGATGCGGGCCGCATCCACCGCCCCCTGATGATGCGGGATCATACCACGGATGAAGTCGATATCGGCATTGCCGGAATACGTGATTGCCATGTCGCTATGCATCTTCACGCTCGCCGCTTTGAAGGCGCGGGTGGAGGCGCTTTCATCGCCTGTCGCAGTGTCGGTCATGTCCATGTTTGAATGGTCCATGGTGGAATGATCAACAGCGGGTTCTTCAGCCGTCTGCGCGAAAAGCGGCAGCGCGATGGCAGCACATAAGGCTGCGGTCAAGGCCAGTCTTGTCATCGAAACCTCCTGTCAGGATGGCGGATGTATGGGATGCGGCAGACCGAAAGGAAACACAAGGCTGTGTGAAGAGGCGGCATCGGGGCAGGGTATCTGCATGAATATGCGGCAATGCCTGCGAAAATGCACCATATGTTGCATTTCCATACCTTCCCCATGCGGCCTGTTGGGGGTATGATAAAGTGTGTAGGTCACAACACAGGCATGGGACCAGATGGCGCTTTCGACACGCCGACCCGTTGTGGGGATCATCGGCAATATTTCGATCTTGAACGATGATTATGTCGTCCACGCGACAGGTGTCTATAACTCCGAAGCCGTGGCGCAAGTCTCGGGCTGTGTGCCGCTGATGATCCCGACCGACCCGCGTTTCGTCTCGGTCCCTGAGCTGATGGATCTGTGTGACGGCTTTCTTCTGACGGGCGGTCGGCCCAATGTGCATCCGTCCGAATATGGCGAGGATGAAACCCCCGCGCATGGCTGTTTCGACCGCTGCCGCGATGCGATCACCCTGCCGCTGATCCGCGCCTGTGTGGAGCGGGGGCAGCCGTTTCTGGGGATTTGCCGGGGTTTTCAAGAGGTGAATGTGGCCATGGGCGGCACGCTTTACCCCGAGATTCGCGATCTGCCGGGGCGGATGAACCACCGGATGCCGCCTGACGGCACGGTTGCGGAAAAGTTCGCGCTGCGCCATGCGGTGCGGTTCACCGAAGGGGGCGTGTTCCACCGCCTGATGGGCGCGCCCGAGGTGATGACGAATTCGCTGCACGGGCAGGGGATCGCCATTCCGGGTGGACGCATCGTGATCGACGGGCTGGCCCCGGATGGCACGCCAGAGGCGATCTATGTCAAGGACGCGCCGGGATTTACGCTGTCGGTGCAGTGGCATCCGGAATGGCGCGCGGGCGAGGACCCTGTGTCACAACCGCTGTTTGCCGCCTTCGGGGCGGCAGTGGCGGCCTGGGCCGGGCGTGATGGACTGCGCAAGTCTGCGTAAGTTTTTTTGTTTTGAAACAGGTATTTCTGGCGTAGTCCTTAACTATCGCCTGAGGTTTCAAGGCCTGCCAGCAGGATTGACAGGGTCTCATGCGCGACGGCGCGGCGGGCTTCGTCCTCGGTCGCCCAGGCGGCCAGGTTGATGATTGCGCCGTTGATCAGATGCGCCAGCGGCTCGGCGGCGCTGCCCCGCACGCGGCCCGCGCAGATCAAGGCGTCGAGCACGGCGATGACCTCCGCAAGTCCCGAATTCAGCAGAATGTCAAAGGCCTTGGCCCCCATGACGGCAGGGGCGTCCTGAAACAGGATGCGGCGCAGATCGGGGCGCAGGACGGCATCAAGATAGGCGTGATAGCAGGCCTGAAACCCAAGCCAGGGATCGGGAACCGTGTCCCACAACGCATCAAGTTCGGCCCCGATTTCGGCGTCGATCCGGTGCACGACCGCCTCGAACAGCCCCGCCTTGTTGGTGAAATGATGGTGCAGCGCGCCGCGTGTCACGCCCGCCTCGGCCGATAAGGCATCCAGCGAGACCGCGTGAAATCCCTGTTCGGCAAAGCGCCGC